>CALBHK010000429.1 GCA_937894565.1 uncultured Chlamydiae bacterium | reverse complement strand
ATTCTGACTCAAAATCTTGCGCTTTTTTTCTCGGCTCAACTGCCGTTTCTAGGATCATTATAGCGCTTTCTCATTGTTCGCGCTATGTTTTTTCAGCTTACTGCGTTATATTCATATTAAAAAACGGTCTTTGATGAATCAAAAAAATATGAATTTTGCGATGAGGCTCTCTTTTCTTGTCGGCGTTCTCTTATTTCTCATTAAAAGCTACGCCTACTTGATTACAAGTTCAGCGGCCATCTTTTCAGATGCAGCAGAATCTGTGATCCATATTTTTGCGGTGGGCTTTTCAGCTTACAGCATGTGGCTCTCCTTTAAACCAGCAGATGAAAATCATCTATACGGCCATGATAAAATTGCCTTTTTTGCAGCAGGCTTTGAAGGGGCTATGATTATTATTGCCTCTTTCTTTATCACATACGAAGCTATTTATAAAATGATCAACGGCTTTGAGATCACTCAATTAAACAACGGCATGATCTTCATTATACTGGCCACTCTCATCAATGCCCTATTGAGTGTTTATTTAATTAAAAAGGGAAAAAAATATAAATCCATCATCCTAGAGGCCAATGGAAAGCATATTCTTACTGATTGCTATACAAGTTTAGGGGTGATTTTAGCTCTAATTTTAGTTAAATTTACCCATATCATTTACTTTGACCCCCTCATCGCCCTACTAGTGGCAGCAAATATTCTCTATACAGGAAGCAAATTGCTTAAAAAGAGCATCAGCGGCCTAATGGATGAAGCCGATCCGGTGCTGCATAAAAAAATCACAGACTACATAAAAAAAGAGACAAGTGAACGAAATTTAAGTTTTCACAATTTAAAACACAGAGTTTCCGGCCATAAGGTTTTAATTGAATTACACTTACTTTTCGAACAAGACCTAAAATTAAAAGAAGCGCATGAGATTGCCTGCGAATTAGAGGCAAATATTAAAGTGATGCTCCCCATGCCGGTAGAAATTTTCACACACCTGGAGCCTAAGAAGAACCACGATCAGACTCATCAAAAGTATGGGCTAAAAATCTAGTTACTTACAGCAGCAGAGTTTTGCTCTATTTGCATAAATGGCACTCGCAGCTAATGCCAAAAGAGACAGGACCACAATACCACCACCTACCGCTCCCAAAACTAAAACACCCTGCCAAACTAAAATAGGTAATTCTACCAGACCCAATCCGGTAATAGTTGCATACATTGTCCCCCCTGAAAGAGCCCCCACTATCACATTCGCAATAATATTCACAAAAATGATCTTGGATAAAGCAACAATCGACGCTACAGCAGCAGGTACTAAAGCAATTCCAAAACCTATGCTACTAGTAAAATAACATTTTTCCTGAAAAGTACCTACATCCATAAAAACCTCAGTTTATATTTAAAGTCAAGACAATTGTATACGATTATTAATTTAAAATCAACTAATTAAACTACATTCCCAAAAAATAATTTTAATTTTTCAAAAAACTTGAGAAGGGGACATGTTAGCCGTTGTTCAAAAATAGTATTTATTGAATGATTAAACATGAGAGGGTACAATACTGCTCACTGCTAACTTTTTTATTACGGAGGGTCGAAGTGTCAGATTCCCACTTAGAACCAGATGCTGAAGATTACATGGAAGATGTCGAAGAGATGGTCCTTCACTCTCTAATCGATTCCCCTTCTGAAGAATCCGCTAAAGAACACCGTATCCCCTCTAGTCTCTTTATTTTCCCCATCGCTAAGCGTCCCTTTTTTCCAGGAATGGCGGCAACTATTATCATCGAACCCGGCACCTATTACGAAGTCTTAAAAACTGTAGCTAAAACTCCGCATAAAATGGTAGGGCTGCTTCTCACAAAAAATGAAGAGCAGGATGTCTATAATGTCTCTCTTAAAGAGATGCATAAAATAGGGGTCATCGCCCGTATCTTAAAAATCATGCCCTTAGAACAAGGGGGCGCTCAGGTGATCCTTAATATGGAATCACGCTTCCGCGTTAAAAAACATGTAAAAAGCAAGTATATTAAAGCACAGATTGAAGTGGTTGAAGAAAAGAAGAAACTCACTCAAGAGCTTAAAGCTTATGCTATTAGCATTATTTCTATCATTAAAGAACTCCTCAAGCTCAATCCTCTTTTTAAAGAAGAGCTCCAAATTTTCCTTGGCCACTCCGATTTCACAGAGCCAGGAAAATTAGCAGACTTTGCTGTAGCCTTAACTACCGCCTCCAGAACTGAGCTGCAAAATATCCTGGATACAATTGATTTAGAAAAACGCATTGAGCTCGCTCTGTCCCTTTTGAAGAAAGAATTAGATTTAAGCAAAATTCAATTCAACATTAACCAAAAAATTGAAGCGACCATCTCTAAATCCCAAAGAGATTATTTTTTACGCGAACAATTAAAGACCATCAAGCGCGAACTGGGCATGGATAAAGATGAAAAAACCACAGATAAAGAGAAGTTTGAAGCGCGCATGGCTGAAAGAACAATTCCTCCAGATGTGGTTAAAGTCATCGAAGAAGAATTAGAAAAATTAAGCGCCCTTGAATTTCAAAGCGCCGAATACGCCGTAGCAAGAGGCTATTTGGACTGGCTCACTGTGATTCCTTGGGGAATCTATAGTAAAGAAAATCATAACTTAAAAAAAGCGCGCCAAATTTTAGAAGAAGATCACTACGGACTCAAAGATATCAAAGAGCGCATCATCGAATTTATTGGAGTCGGCACCTTATCCGGAGGAGTGCGCGGAAGCATTATCTGTCTATCGGGACCTCCAGGGGTTGGCAAAACAAGCATTGGCCGCAGTATTGCCAGAGCCCTCAACCGTAAATTTTTCCGCTTCTCTGTGGGGGGTATGCGCGATGAAGCAGAAGTAAAGGGCCACAGGCGCACCTATATTGGCGCCATGCCTGGAAAACTCATTCAAGCGCTTAAAACATGCCAAACAATGAACCCCGTTATCATGATCGATGAAGTCGATAAGATTGGTTCTGGTCAGCAAGGAGACCCCGCTTCTTCCCTTTTAGAAGCTCTTGACCCTGAACAAAACATGCAATTTTTAGACCATTATTTAGATGTACGGTGCGATCTTTCTAACATTCTCTTCATCACGACAGCTAACATATTAGACACCATCCCAGAGCCTTTACAGGACCGCATGGACATTCTACGTCTCTCCGGCTATATTATGGATGAAAAAATTGAGATCGCTAAACGCTATCTCATTCCGCGCAATAGAAAGAGCACGGGCATTAAAGCCAATCAGATCGCTTTTGCTGACACCTCATTACGCGCTCTCATTAACGGATATGCAAGAGAAGCAGGAGTGCGCAGTCTGGAACACAACCTTAAAAAAATCATGCGCAAAGTAGCTGTTCTCATTATTGACGAAACATCCAAACGTAAAAAAAAGAATGCAGAAGAGATTAAACAGTACCGCATCACCACACGCAACCTTAAAGATTTTTTAGGCAAACCCATTTTTACCAGCGATCGCATCTACGAAAAAACCCCGATGGGTGTGTGTACAGGCCTTGCCTGGACAGCTCTTGGGGGTGCCATCCTGTATATCGAAGCTATTAAAATCCCGGGAGAAAAAACAGCACTCAAACTTACCGGTCAAGCGGGCGATGTCATGAAAGAATCGGCGCAAATTGCCTGGAGCTTTGTTCATAGTATGATGTCTCGATATGCTCCGGGATGTACTTTTTTTGAAAAAAATGAAGTTCATCTGCACTTTCCGGAAGGGGCCACCCCAAAAGATGGACCATCTGCCGGCATCTCCATTGTCACAGCCCTCCTCTCTTTGCTTTTAAACACTCCTATTAAAGATAATTTGGCCATGACGGGAGAAATTACCCTAACAGGATTAATCTTAGGAATTGGCGGGGTAAAAGAAAAAGTGGTAGCAGCCAGAAGGGCCGAGCTTCAAACCCTTATTTTTCCAAAAGAAAATGAAAGAGATGTTGAAGAGCTTTCCGACTATATTAAAGAGGGTTTGGAATTTCATTTTGTCACTCATTATGATGAAGTTTTTCCCATAGCTTTTTCAATCAAACAGCCCAGTGCAACATTTGAGTAAAAGGAGCTTGTCAATGACCCGTTTATGGCAGAAAGAGTATCGCAAAAAATTCATCGAACCTTGCGACTTGGCCTCCTTTTCCAATCAATTACGAAAAGAGGGAAAACGCATTGTGACATTAAATGGCTCTTTTGATCTTCTCCATGCAGGACATCTACAAACCTTTTATGAGGCTTCTCTTTTGGGCGATGTGTTGATTGTTGCTCTTAATTCCGACCTTTCCATAAAGGGATACAAGGGAGAAAATCGCCCTATTATTCCATTAGAAGGACGTCTACAAATGGTCGCAGCATTAGAGTTTGTAGACCACGTTACCTACTTTGATGCTTTAGATCCCAGAGAAATACTAGCTCAGATCAAGCCTTTGATCCATGTAAATTGTGAAAGCTATGGTATGGCTTGCATTGAACGGGAGGTTGTAGAACAGCATGGGGGCACAATTCATCTTGTTAAAAAAATCCCCGGTCTCTCTACTACAGAAATCATACAGAAAATTGTGAATATTGAAGGAGATAAACAACCATGCGGCTAATTGGAAAACTTAACAGCGAAGAACTATCAAAACGATTTTGCGCTTTTCTTAAACAAGAAGGCATTATATCTGAATATGGTATCACAACAGTTCAAGACTTCGGAAATGATTCTTATGGAGAATCTGTTTGCAATATTTGGATTGTCAATGAAGATCACATAGAACAAGCCAAAAAAGAATTTCAAACCTTTCTTCAAGATCCAGAAAACAATCGCTTTCAAGTGAAAACTGCTCTAGAGACCCCCTCCCTATTTTCCTCTACCCCCTCTGTTTCTGCCTCTCAGGCTTACTCCTCTTCTGAAGAATCCTCATCCAAACCCACTTATCAGCAAACCCCTCATTGGGCCCCCAACAATCCAAGCCCACCACAAAAAATCAAGCCTGTTACTTTATATATCCTCATGGCGTGCGTGTGGATCTTTATCTGGAGTTGGATGTCAGCTCCTGATATCGACCAAGAAAAAATTCCTAAAAATTTACCTTTTCTCCCTTTTTATGTCTCCTCCATCTATAAAACACTCGCCTATGATTATCCCAGATCTAATGAAATTGTGGATGAATTAATTGAAAAGTATGGAGTAGAGGCTTTAGGTCAAAAGCAGATGCCCACTGGAGCTTATCCATTAATTCAAGAATACAACCAAAGTCCTTCCTGGAATGGTCTTTACCCTTATCTTATCTCTTTTTTAAAAAACGAACCCCTTCCTCAAAAAGCCCCTCTTTTCGAAAAAATAGGCCAAAACGAATATTGGAGAAGCGTCACTCCCATTTTTCTACATGGTAATTTGATTCATCTGCTTTTTAATGGGATGTGGATTTTAGTTTTAGGCATACAAATTGAAGAACGCATTAAGGTCTTACGCTATTTATTATTGATTGTTATTTCTGCAATCATTTCCAATACAGCTCAATATTTAGTAAGCGGCCCCAATTTCATAGGAATTTCCGGTGTTGTTTGTGCTTTATTAGCTTTTATTTGGGTAAGAGAAAAAAAAGCGCCTTGGGAGGGTTATCGCATTCCCTCTTCCACTTTTAAGATGGTGCTGCTTTTTGTCTTAGGAATGGTGGTGCTTCAAACCATTTCATTTGTCTCTGATATTTACTTTAATAGTGCATTTAATCCAGGTATTGCCAACACAGCACACCTTGCAGGAGGGCTTACAGGATACATGATGGCAAAAGTACCTCTATTCAGGAAGCGTGCATGAATAAATTAAAGGTTTGGGCATCGCGAACGCTCCCGCGGTTAAACGATCATAAACGATCCTGTATTAATAATAGAGGGTCGTTTATGATCGATTCAACCCCGGGGCTTTGGCGCGTCCAAACATTTAATTTATTTCATACACACTTCCTAAATCGGAGAAAACATGCAAGTTAACTACATCACCTCTAATGCGGGCAAGTTTGCTGAAGCAAAATTGATCTTACCCTGCTGGAATCTTATTCACACCCCATTAGATCTGCCCGAAATTCAAGGCACATCCGAAGAAATTGCCCTGGAAAAAGCCAAAAAGGCCCTGGAAATTATTAAAAGCCCTTTTATAGTAGAAGATGTTTCTTTGCATTTATCAGCTTTGGGCGGCTTTCCAGGTCCTTATATCAAACCCATGTTAAGCGTTTTAGGCCCTGATGGCCTGTATGACTTGGTGCATCGCTATGGCGATTACCGCGCCACAGCTATCTGCCATGCTGTCTATTTCAACCCTAACCTCTCAGAATTCATTCTCTGTAAAGGTGTGACTGAAGGAACTCTCGTTGCTCCCCGAGTAGGGGCCACAGAGCATGGAAAAATCAATTTTAATTCCATCTTTATGCCTTTGGGTTATGAAAAGAGTGTCATTGAAATGCCTTTTTCTGAAATCATACATTTCTCCATGCGCGCGCATGCCCTTAACCAACTCAAAAGGAAAATAGATCTATTATGTCTGCACGCGAACTAATTATTTTAGGATCATCGAGTCAACAACCTACACGCTACCGCAACCATGGAGCTTATCTTTTTAGGTGGAATGGGCAGGGGCTTTTATTTGATCCCGGAGAGGGCACTCAGAGGCAATTTATTTTTGCTAACATCCCTCCTCCCTGCGTCAACTACATTCTCATTTCTCACTTTCATGGCGATCATTGCCTAGGATTTGGATCTTTTCTCATGCGTTTAAATTTAGACAAAGTGCAACATCCTATCCACTGTTTCTATCCAGCGAGCGGCAAAACCTATTTTGATCGTTTACGTTATGGAACGATTTATCATGAAACCATCCATGTAGTGGAACACCCCATAAACTCTGAAGGGGTTGTGTATCAGGACGAAAATTTTACAATCGAAGCAGCTTTTTTAGAGCATGGAGTGGACTGCTTAGGCTATCGGGTCACAGAACCCGATGAACGCAAATATTCAAAAGAAAAACTTTTAGCACATGGCGTAAAAGGCCCTCTGGTCAAAAAACTGGAAAGAGAAGGAATGGTTGAAATCGACAGCAAAAAGGTGCTTTTAGATGATGTGAGCTATGTGCGCCAAGGTGATTCCATTGCCGTCATTAGTGACTCTCTCTTTTGTCCTCAAGCGATCCATCTGGCAAGAAATGCACGCATGGTCATATGCGAGAGCACTTTTACGGAAGAACAAGCTGATTTAGCTAAAAGCTATAAACACATGACAGCTGCCCAAGCGGCAACACTTGCAAAAAAAGCACAGGCTAAAGAACTGATTCTCACCCACTTTTCAGGTAGATATTTAGATGTAGCGCCATTTAGGGAAGAAGCGCGCGCTATATTTCCAAATACTGATTGTGCAGAAGATCTAAAACGTTTTGAATTCCCTAAAGAGCAACAAGATGGGTAATAAGCAAGATACAAGAAAAAAGAAAACAGAACAGGATAGGCAGGATCGGCTACGCCGGCAGGATAGGCAGGATAATTATACAACATATGGTTAATCCCTCTTTTCTTTCTAAAAAATAAAGAAGGTTGAGATTTTATACTTTATCTTATCAAGTGTAATTATCCTGCCTATCCTGCTATGTGAGTTGTCAAGTATAGTTTAGATCTTTTTTGA
>CALBHK010000428.1 GCA_937894565.1 uncultured Chlamydiae bacterium | reverse complement strand
TTCTTTCCTCAAGTTTCTGTTTGATGTATCCTTTGGTTTGTTCCTTGCGAGATTCTTTTGAATCGTCACTATCCTTATCAGATCTGCGGCTCCGTGTGCTTTGATCGTCTGATTCAGTAATAAACTCCTTAGATTCATTTGCGGATGCATGATCGCAAGTAAATATTAGAGAAGTTGCTATTAGAAAAACCGAAAGTGTCTTGTCCATTATTCCTCATGTGTTAAAAAATTAAGATCTATCATGCCTCTAAAATCTTTATATACAAGATCTGGCTGTTTATAACAACATGGCTAGAAAGTTTCTTCGTAAGGCACAGGTAAGAGGTTATCGCACCTATCTATACAGTCTTGAATCCGATTGGGGATTGTGTTAGAGTGATGGTTGTTTTACCTATGAGTTGACGTTTTATGAATGAAGAATTAGCCGACCCAAAAGCCAATACTTGGCGACCTATTAGCAATATTCGAGGCAAAGTAATAGGTGTTGCCATACATGAAAATCGATTACTTGTTTGTGAAGTTCTTGATGATGAAGGGATTCTAAAAGGGTGGTGCCCTCTTGGGGGTGGTATTGAATTTGGAGAATCAGCCGAAAAGGCATTAAGACGAGAAATTCTAGAGGAGCTTGGATGTGGCATTCAAATCACCGGACATCCTTCAGTATATGAAAACTTTTTTGAACATCATGGTTTTCAGGGACATGAGATCATTTTTGCCTTTCCTATTATTTTTGATAATCCAGAAATTTATGACAAAAACCGTTTTCAAATTTTCGAGGATAAAGGTAGCCTTCATTGGGTTGAGTGGGTGGATATTGAGAAGTTTCGAACAGGCAAAGCTATACTTTTCCCCAAAGCCATAATTGCGCAGATATCTTGAGATTAAGAAGTTATTTAGAAATGTTTATTAAAAAAATAATTTATATTTTTTTCTTAAAAGATGACAACAAAAACTTTCAACAGAGGCCGATGGGCCCAATCAAATTATTTCCTCTGTCGGCATAAGCTCCTTTTATGTATTTCACCCCAAGCTTACGCTCAATGTCGTCAACTTAAGGATTTTTATGTCGACCTTTCAGGTCTCCCAATATTTTATGCATCTCCCTAGGTCAGCGTGTCTCGCTGTGCTCGCACTTGACCTGTGCTGTAACATTTTGTGCCTTTGCCACTTTTAAGACAGGCTCTTAAGGTCCAAAGGACCGGCATGTTACAGCCCAAGTCGCAGCGCAGCGAAGGCATGGGAATATTCGAACAATACGTAGGAGGCCTGAAAGGTCGACATAAAAATCCTTAAATTATTTATAAAATTTGGGGTACTTGGCAACCTGCTTTTAATTGGATAGATAGTGAAATAACTCCATTCTGATCTATAGTTCTCATTCGTGCATATAAATTGCGTAAAGACTGGTATTTAACTTCTGAAAATATAGATCCCCTGATATAGATTATGAAGAAAGCACAGGATGAGTTTTGAGTCTAAGCCAATATCAATAAGTCCTCAAAAAATAACGCAACAAATAAATGAACACAGCTATGTTAAGGAGATCGTGTGATTGACAAGGAATTTAAAAAATTTATATCCAGCGTCGATATGATGAATATTGTCACCTTTATTTTGCTTTTGGTTTTTCTCATTATAGCAGTAAAATGTGTGGATAAGATCTCTCGCACCATCATAAAAAAATTTCCTAAAAAGCGAATGCACATTTTCCAATGGATACCTGTTTTCAGCTTTGTTATTTATTTTTTAGGAATCATAGTTGGAATATATTTTATTTTTGAACCCTCTCAAGAAATATTTATTTGGTTTTTGGCAAGTACAATCGTTGCAATCGCCTTTGCACTGAAAGATGTTTCTGCTTCAATTATTGCAGGGACAATTTTATTGATCGATAAACCCTTCCAAATTGGAGATCGCATCACTTTCGAAGGAGTGTATGGGGAAATCATAAGCATTGGTTTAAGATCAGTAAAGCTTCTGACATTGGATGAAAGTGTTGTTACAATTCCCAACAGTCGTTTTATGAATGATGTTGTAAGTTCGAGCAGTGCAGGTCAATTGGAGATGATGACTACCGTTGATGTTTATGCTCCGATCAATGAGGATCTACATGCGTTAAAAATAATTCTTGAAAAAGTTACGCTAGAAAGTCCCTATCTTGATAAGGAAAGGGATCCAACCATTGTTGTCAAAGAAGTATTGGGAATGGGAGGTGTTATTTCTGCCGTGATGACAGCAAAATGTATTTTAAAGGATGCTCGCAAAGAAAAAACTTTCCAAACCGATTTTCTTATAGATGTGAATCGGGAGTTTAAAAATCAGAATATTCAGCGAAAGTTCATGTATACTGAACGTAGTTGAAAAGTTGGAATTTTGACAAGATGTCTTCTCTGTAATTTTGGTGATAAAGTTAACAAACTTACATTTTTTTTAGAAAGTCTAAAGTTATTGGAAAGCCAGAAGATTCACTGATGATTGAATCAATTTCACAATAGGGGCAAAGTGCAGTGCCATCGTGTGCATCTTCTATCCAACTAGAAACCTCTGTCGGGGAAAATATTTTCAGACAATAAAAACAGCCGCATTGTTTATCTTTTATAATAAAGGATTTATGGTTACTGGAATATTTGTGAGCTTGAATTACATCATTTTCTTCATTCAAATTCTTCATTTGTTGTGTAGGGACGATCAGCATACTTGATGATGTTTTTGTGAGAGAAATGTGTGTCTGAAATAAACCATTTTTTCATATTTGAGGCTCAGTTTTAGTTGAGATAATAATTTTTAATCCTTTCTCTGTCTTCATTTTCCCGATCTCCTTTGTAGTAGATTTCTATGAACTCTATTTTGTCTTCAACTGGAAAATATGCATATGTGAGGCGAATACCGGAATGAACACCTTTTCCTTTTAGCGATTTACAAGCAAACTTTTTGACTTTGAAAATTTTAGGGTTTTGAATCGCAAGATTTTCGATCGCAAAGATGCCATAATTATCGACATGTAGTTTGTGATAAGCAATCAGTTGTGCTTTCACAAGGGAGTCTAAGTCCTCCTCAAGACTGGGAAATCTTTTGAGAAGTTTTTTTAGGTCTTTCTTGAATTTATCTAGCTGTTCAATGTGTTTGAATTTCATCACTACTATACTCTCTTACGCTATATGCAGGGGTTCGGTAAAATACAGATTCGTAATCGATTTTGTCTCTTTCTGGTGTGACCATCCAGGGGACATCTTGATGAGAGTATTCGCTTATTGTTGAAGCGTTCATGCCGGATAATTTTTGCAACACATCATCTATTACTTTGATTTCATTGGCATTAAAAACAGAAAGATCTGGTTCTTGATGAGGCAGGTATTTTTTTTGAAGGTGCTGAAAATACTTGCTCTTCACTACCTCTATTTCTTTATTTTCAATCATCTCATTGATAATAGCTAGAAACTCGATTGGAGTAGGGCCATGATGGTTTTTGATGTATGTGGCCCCAATGAGTTGTTCTTCATATTTTTCGTAATAGTTAAAATCTATAAAGTACAGAAGCTTGTACAACACAGTTTCGCCCACATTTGGTTTGGCGCCAACCTTCCCCAATATATAGAGAAGAACTTCCTTAAACTTTTTCAGGTTTTTTCTTGGAACGCTAATCCGTAAGCCTGCTTTCTTTTCTTTTGGCTTCTGAGCCTGCTCCAAAATAACTTCTGTCGACGATTTCAGATTTAACAGCTCATCAATTGAAATGTTTAAAGCTTTTGATAGTAAAACAAGTTCATCAGCCTTCAGAGAGCGTTTGTCGTTTTCGACTAAAGACAGTGAAGCTCTGTCCATCTCTAAACGTTGCGACAGCTCTTCTTGGCTGATTCTCAGTGCCTCACGCAAGGCTTTGATTCGCTTACCTAAAGATGTTTTCATAGAATCTCTTTTTCTTTTCATGATATCGCATGTTGTGATTTTATGCAATACTGAGTTAGAATACGTAACGTTTAGTTTGGAAGTGTTTTCAAAATTTTTCTAAAGGATATTCGTGATTTGGTAATAAATTTTCAGGTGTAAAAAGAAATCACCAAATCATGAATTATTGATTTGGTGATGTAACTCAATCTGTGAGATCATTAAAGGAATGGTAAAATCAGAACGAATTATTGGCATTTATGACTAAAATGCTATTTAAAGTTGCTTAAGAATGATACCATCATCAAAAAAATTAACTAACCGTTTTCTTTGAACATCTTTTTACAGCTAAAACCTTGCAAAAAACCAGCACAAAAATATATTCTTGCAGCGCAATTGCCTCTACAATGCTGGCATACAGTGAAGAAGGAAGTTATGAAAACAATATGCATAAAAACTAAGATCAAAAAAGACTTGATTGAAGAAGTTAGAGCGTGGTTTCAAACTCTGAAAGAAAGAATGGATGAACCGTTACAATCTTTAGAGAATGAGGGAGTTATTGTTGAGTCCGCTTTTCTTGATAAGCAGGGCGATGAGCTATATCTCATCTATTATATGAAAGCTGAGGATATTTCTCGAGCCTATGAGGTGTTCACAAAATCTGATCTAGCTATTGATCATTACCATAAAAGTTGTTGGAAAAAATACTGTGAGGGACGAGAGGTCTTGGAAGAGCTTTTAGATATTGATCGCTTCGAAAGCTTGAGATCCTATAAGTAGTCACATGTCATTGACCTGCTTTAAACCAAACTTTAATATAGAAATTCTTGATAATGAACAAGTTGTGTTGTTCTCAGAAGATCGACACCATTTGCTAAAGGGATCTATTTATGTCGCTATAGCTGAAATAATCAGGTTTACTCCATTGTCTGAGCAAGATATTATTGATAATTTATCTAGAAAATTCCCCGTTGAATTGACAAAAGAGGCTTTACGAAGATTAAAAACAAAGAATTTTACAGTAAAGAACTGCAACAAAACACCCAAAAATATTACAGGATTTTGGTCGGACTTACTCTTGGAAAACCCAAATAAGGAAGGGTTTGCTATTGTTGTTAAAAACTTCAGTAAACACAGTTCTTCAGAGCTTGTGAATGCCCTCAAGAACTTATCTTTAGAAGTAGCGGAATTTGGAGGCTTTTTTGTTGTTATTGTTGATAACTATATTTGTGGCGAACTAGCTGATTTTAATGAAGCTAGATTAAAAGACGGTACGCCTTGGATGCTGCTAAAACCCTCAGGGAGCACCATCTGGATAGGCCCTATTTTTGAACCCAATCGCACGGGATGTTGGAATTGCTTAGTGGAAAAATTGAAAGAAAATAGACGAGTTGAAGTAGATCTTTTTGGCTTGAAAGATACTGATCTTAATATCCCGTCCATTTGTCATCTACCGACTACCCTCAATATCGCTATGAATTTGGCGGCCAATGAAGTAGCTAAATGGGAAAGGTCTGATCAGCCACACAAACTATGAAATAATCTTCTTACGTTAGACTTGGGGAATATGGAGATGCGTTGGCATCCATTCAAATCTTTGAAAAACTGCCAAATCTGTCAGAAAGTACAAGAGCCAACTAACTTGCAATTTCCAGAGCTTAAACCATCTTTTAAAGAGCATTTCTTTGAAGAAGGAGAACGCGCTTGCTCACCTGATAAAACTCTAGAAAATCTAAGCCAGGTGATCAGCCCCTTAACTGGAATGATTTCTTCTATCCGTCATTCAATTGTTAACGATGAGCATATTTGCTACGCGGTGAGAACCCTTCCCCTACCAGCCCAACATGACCCTAATAATCGTTATCTCAGAATTCCCGATGTAGCAACAGGAAAAGGAAAAACAAAATTACAAGCTATCGTAGGTTGTATTGCCGAGTCAATCGAACGCTATAATTGCACATTTTCCACTCAAAAAGAAATTCGATGCAGTTATGAGGAAATCAAAGACAGAGCTATACACCCGAATGCGCTGCTTAACTTTATAGTGGACCCCAAAGTCAAGACAGCTGATCGGTCAATTTAAGTTACATCTGTT
>CALBHK010000427.1 GCA_937894565.1 uncultured Chlamydiae bacterium | reverse complement strand
GGGTTGGCGTCTCCCACCTTCAAAATATCATGCGCAATCTCTTGTCTCTCTTTAAACCAGATAATCTCTGCCTTTTCCATACTTAGGGTGCGGTTCATCTCAAAGATCTCTGCATAGCTATAGGGGTTGTTTTCTAGCTTTTCTTGCCAATCTTCCCTGCCATCACGGGTGAGCGAACTCTTCATAGCTTTAAAGGATTTACTGTTGGGGTCAAATACATCGCAGCGCACTCCCTCTTTACCAAGGTGGATAGATTGGCGGCTCGTGCAGTGATAAAGCAGTGCCTGCGTGCAATCTATTTGAGGCCCTAACACATCAATTAAAATGCTATCAGAACAATTAACTCCCTCAGCTACCACATTAATCAAAATGCTATTGCGTACTGTGCCCCCGGTGATTTTACAGTTGAGCAAGAGCGAAGTTTTATCGACACTGACTCCTGGAGGGTTTTGAGACTCGCTTATGCCAAAGAGGTTTTTAAAAGCTTTTGATTCCGGAGTTTTTTCTAAAAGTTTTTTTAGGTTTGTGTAGTAGTTCTGTAGAGTGCTGAGATCCCACCAATAGCTCTGTTCTCCTATGTCCTGAACGTTAAAGAAGGGCATGCGATTAGTGTTGATGCGTTTGAGTAGATTTTGCATGCGTTCGTAATGGGGAAGGCTCTCCTCGCCGCAAATAGCGCTATAAACTTTTTTGTCCAGCAGAGCAGGCATCCAAAAGTGCGCATCGGTATTTAAACGTCCCTTACGCTGATTGAGCTCTGGGCTAAATTCATTTAACAGCAAATTTAAAACATGAGAGCTCATGCTAAAAGCCCCTAAGCTGCATCCTACTTTTTGAGCGGGGTCAATCACTGCTTTTGCAGCCAATTTTTCATAGACTGGAAAGCGGATTTTATCAAAGAACTGCCAGTCCCCTTTAGAGTTGCGAGTAATGACCCCATAGCGATTAAGTTTTTTCTCTTTCCAATTCTCTTTATTCGGAGGAGACTGGAAGACGCCATAGAGTTCCACATGAGCAGTAGGAGCTTTAATAGTTTCCGATGCCAAAAAAAGCTGATCGTCACAGAAAACGCTAATGCGTTGGGGAAAGGCGTAAGGCAGAGCTTGTTTAATAATAGCTTCTAGCAGAGTCAAGTTGAATTGCATAGCTTGTCCGGGAACGATAAGCGCCGCTTTATTGTTGCGCTCGCTGCCAACTAACGGCTGCATCTGCTTACCAAAGCCCGCTCCATGAAAAACACCAATAGAGGCCCCTTTTTCTAAATCAGAAAAAAGATCTTCATCGCGCTCGGCGGCTGTTTTTAAGGCGTATAGAGTGCCCAGTCCATTGCCGGCGCCCCCTTCCCATGTCTCTTCAATAACAATGATTTTGGGTTGTTTGGCAAATAATGTAGGGAGAGTGTATTTAAGCCTGCGGCTCCAGTAGCTGCGCTGCTGCGCGCTTCCTGTTGTGATGATAATAGTGTCAAATCCATTTTGATTCATGTTTCTACCCGCCTATATATTGCAATTATCTTACTCTTTATTTTCTAAAAGCTCAAGAGTTCTGCAGACAATACAAAACCCATCACGGTGTCTTTTAAGCGCAAAGTGTTCATTGGGAGCGTGAAATTGATCTGTTTCCAGAGCTGTTCCAAAGAGCAGCAGATCTCCCTTTGCGCTTTGTTGCAACCGCGCTCCAATGGGGATAGAGCCCCCCATTAAAACAAAGGAACAGGGTTTTTGATACAACTCTTCCTGTGCTTTTTGAAAGGCAATAGCTACACGCGTTTGAGGTGAAGAGAGGAATGCAGATCCGCTTCCCGGATGCAGATGGATTTCCAACTGACAATCTTTAGGAGCTATTTGTTTGATGTGGTTAATAACTAAATCGGCTATTTCTTGCGGTTTTTGTCCTGAAACAAGTCTGCAAGAAATTTTAGCGTGCGCTTTTGAGGGGAGTACCGTTTTAAATCCCTCTCCTGTGTAGCCGCCATAGATGCCATTGACTTCCAGAGTGGGTCGCAGCCAGGCGCGAACATTCGGAGAATACGCTTTTTCTCCTCCCGTAGGAGGACCAAAGTGCAAAGTGTATTGGCTGAGATCAAAATTTAAATCTAAAAGAGCGTGATCGGCAGCAGAAAGAGGCTCGATCGAATCATAAAAATGAGGAACTGTGACTTTTCCCTCTTCATCATGCAAAGAAGCCACCAGAGAGCATAAGAGATGAATAGGGTTGGGGACAACTCCTCCATGCGAGCCGGAATGCAGATCTCCTTTAGGGCCAGTGAGTGTGAGATCAAAGGTAAATAGACCGCGAGCGCCCAGAGCAAGGGTGGGAGTTTGTTCCGCTTTTAAGCCGGAATCGATGATGACGATGGAATCTGCAAGCAATTGTTTTTCGTGTTTTTGAAGAAGTGCAGAAAGAGAGGCGCTGCCACACTCTTCTTCTCCCTCAATGAGAAGTTTGACGTTTATAGGTAGAGGCCCAATAGATTCTTGGTAATGTTTTAGTGCGCTCAGAGTATAGGATAGTTGTCCTTTGTTGTCCGATGCGCCTCGGGCATAGACATTTCCATCACGGATTGTCGGTTCAAAAGGGGGGCTTTTCCATTCGGAAAGAGGATCTACCGGTTGAACGTCATAGTGATGGTAAATAAGAAGTGTATGTTTTGCTTTAGGATTTAAAGCTTGAGCAAAAATGACGGGATGTCCTTTGTTTTGCCTTGGGCTCTCCCAGGTCTCTACTTCAAAATGAATGTTTTTTAGGTAGTTTTTGATCCAGTTGCAGCAGTGAAGGACCTCTTGTTTATGCTCAATTTCCGAGCTGATACTGGGGAATTTGAGCAGGGTGAAGTAATCGTCCAGAATGAAGGATTTAGCTTGTTCGTAGAGGTTTTTAAATGTTTCCATAAGCGAAAAATAACGCATTAGTGTTTTTTAAGCCACTAAATGTTAAAATAAGATTAAATGAGGGTTTATTATGGAAAATGATTTAAAAATAGTAGATGGAGAGCTTCATATTGGGAAAGATATTTATGAAGTGAATTATTCTGATGCATCTGGAAGAGAATATAAATTGGATTTAAAGCAAAAAAATGAATTATTGGAATTGATGACAAAAGCACTTAAACAAATGGATAAGATCCCTGATGATTTGGATGGACTAAAAATGAACGATGAGAAAATTGTCATTCGAGATCGTGAAATAAAAACATTGGATGAGCAAGATCATCAAAGGTTTTTAAAAATAACTACTATATTTGATCGCGCATTGAATTCTGAATTTGAATTAAGCAAGAAACCTCTTCCGCCAAAATTACCACCCAAACCTACAAAAATGAACCTTAAACCAATAGTGTCAAAATCTCCTGTTCCCGGTTTTATATTAATTAAAGTACCCGGAAATGGCGATTGCTTATTTAATTCTGTAGGAAAATCTATTCCGAATTTTAATGAGCTAGGGGGACAGCAAGGGTTGCGTAATAAGGTGGCTGAGGAATTAACTAATAACAAGGAAAACTATAAACACTATTTTGAATATGCGGAATTTGTTAACCCAAAAACAAAGCAGAATTGGAGTTTTGATGATCATATTAATGATATTAAAAAGATGCCAGAGGCAGAAGGATCAAGCCCTTGCTATAAATTGAATGAGAAAGGAGAGGGGGTAACAGAATCACGCAGAGGTTGGGGAGGAGAAATAGAGTTCCAAGCAATACCGAAAATATTGAAAAGGCCAATTGTTTTGTATTGGCCAAACAGGGTAGAGAAGCCAACAGGAATGCTAGAGCAATTGTATAAAGGTGATCTAGAAATAACTCTCGCGGAAGCAAAAAAGGATCCTAATACGATATTTATTTATTACAATGGAACAGACCATTACAATGCCCTTCAACCTGAGAAAAAATAACAAGATTTTGGTGATTGGTTTTTATGACTCAAAATTCATACCAGAAAAAACAGGATCCGCAAGATCGCCTTCGGCGGCAGGATGAATTAAAGGATGGTGTAGTCGCTTGTATTCCAGGTTTCTATGTCCAAAATTGACTAGGAGTCCCACAGGAATGTTAGCGGCTTTAAGATAATTGATGACTTGTGCTTGATGTTCTGAAAGCAAACATTTACAGCATTTTAATTCAATAATCACTGTCCCGTTTGCTATAAGATCAGGTTTATAAAGACCTATTTTCTGCTTTCTAAAGTAAACTTCAAATGGTTTTTCAACTTCTATTAAAATCCCTTTTTGTTTTAATGCAAGAAAAAGAGCATTCTTGTAAACCGACTCTAAAAATCCGGCTCCTAGCTCATTCATGACTTCAAAACAGCATTTTAAAATTAAGGATGTAAGTTCAGAATGGAGCAGTTCGGGAGTTTCCATCCTGCCGCCGAAGGCGATCTTGTCTATCATGTTTTTCCCTTTTAGGTTACGACTTTAATGCTTTATTTTAATAATAACAAGTGAGATTTAAGACTCTGTTCTCTTGCATATTCGCTGCCGGCGATAAAAAAGAAGACGCTCATTGCCTTATACGCTAAATGGGCGTCCACAAAGATCATATTTAACACAAAGCTCACCACCACATATCCTATTGTTAGTGAGATTTTGCCTATCCTGTATAAAAAGATTCCCCATAAAAATATTCCTAATAACCCTGTTTCGACCAGTAAACGCACAAGCCCCCCATCTAAAGCCGGGCCTGCAAAGCCAGCGCCTGTGCCTTGAATCCAGACTAAAGGTTCAGAAAGGTAGGTTTTGAGAGCAAATACCCACTTGTGCAGACGTATCAGTAAACTGACATCAGTGTTCTTGATTTGGTCTAGTTTCACTTCGTTTAAGTCAGCATCTCGCTTGATTTCAAGCCTCTCCCATACTTTTTTAGCCGATTTTAAATTGTTCATAGCAAGCAGATTGCTTCTTTCCCCCATTCCTTCCGATTGACTAATAGCTAGAAAACAGAGGGCGCATGCAACAGGAAGAAGCCATAGAGTCTGTTTTTGAGTCGCGCGCAGCTGATAAAGCCTAATTAAAAAAAGAAACAAAATAACAGCGAGCGGTGCTCTTGAACCAGTAAGAAGAATTAGAGCTCCCAAAAAGAGAGTGGTCCCAAAGAGCCAAAAACGCTCTAGAAGATAGTGCATAATTGGAGGTAGATAGAGGCGGCGGCAGGTGATCTTTTGGCGTGAAAAAATAAAATAGGCATAGATGAAATTTAAAATCAGGCCCATTTCTGTAGGAAAAGAGCTTACCCCCATTACACGCTGTGAAACCATTAAATAATTGCCCATATGAAAGCTGCCAAGGAGTTGAAATTTTTGCAGCAGCATAAGAAAAACATTCCAGAGCAGAAAGTAGGTTAAAATTTTTTCTATGCGATAAAATTGAGCGGCCCATAGTCCGATATAAAAGAAGAGATAATATTCTAATAAGCGTAAAGCGTAGGCGGGATTTCCCATCAGAGGGAGAATATTCATGTGGTAGAGAATATAACTGCACCCTATAGAAAAAAGAGAGCTGAGCACAATAGCTCCTAATATTTTTTCAATCGAAGAAAAACGTTCTCTCCCTGCTATATGCACCCAAGCGCAGAATAGGGCCAGGAAGACCAGAACTAGATCATCGACGCGTATTCCCGCTGTTTGGCCGCTAAATGTCCATAAATTGAGCTTAGGGAGAAACAGTAAAGGAAGAACAAGATAGATCAAATACTGTTTGGAAAATGAGTGAATCATTTGCATACAACCTTTTATATCAATGCTTTATTTTTAATTGAAGAAAAAGAACAGGATAGCAGGCATACACACCCAAGCTAACTCTTACAGCCCTTCAGGCTGCGATGCCTAACCCATTCATACCCAGGGCGTTGCCTTGGGCTGTTGCAATTATAGCCTTACAGGCTATGGTTGCAATCATATTTTTAATAAAAACACCCCTGATTCTATCTACAAGCTAGTCCGAAGGACTAACAGTGCAACAGCCCAGGGCAACGCCCTGGGTATGAA
>CALBHK010000426.1 GCA_937894565.1 uncultured Chlamydiae bacterium | reverse complement strand
GCAGAAGAAATCCGTGATGTTTTCGGCGAGGTTAAGGATCCTATTGTCAACTACATGACGTCTATTTTTAAAACTGCTCACATTTTAGAGAATAATAAATTCTTATCAAAGGTCGAAGACGAAGGGAAGGACAAGTTCTTGTTTGAGCGTCCAACCGGGCCATACACAGCACAATTCCCTGGCACACCACAAATGGGTCCACTGGCTGGTCTTTACTCCACCCCTGAGATCGTAGAGGCGTTTAGACTCTATAATAAACCAATCGGCGACATGACCGAAGAAGGAGATGTAATGGGATTGGTTTATAAATCTATTTTAGGTATAACATCTCGGGCCAAGTCGTTTATGACTATTTTTTCAATTGCTTCCGCATCAAGGAACTTCACTTCTAACCTTTTGCTACAAGCCCAAAAGGGCTTATTCAATGTAGCTGACCCGAATATCAAAAAAGCATTTAAGCTGTTTAGCGCAGAGAATGAGGCTGAGTTGATCGAGATGTATTCTTTGGGAGTTTTAGGCGATGGGATTACATTCGGAGAGATCGCTGACATTCGCAAGCAGTACGCGAAGAGATTCGCTGGATTCGACAACACAACAAAAGGCAAGCTGAATGAAAAACTAGGAGCGGTTACAAAATTTATGTCGCATATTTACCAGTTCGGCGATGAGTTTTACAGAGCCATCGATTATTACCGAAATTTAGACAAAATGGCTCGACTGTACAAAGGCGCTGAGTACAGCACCTTGAGCCCGGATGTACAGCAAGAAGTCAAGTTATTAGCCGCTGAGCGCGTTTCAAGCGAAAACCCCACATATTCAAGGCTACCTAGAAACATTAAAGCCCTCCGCCGCAACCCATTTGTTGCTCCGTTTCCATCCTTTCCTTATGAGATGGTAAGGGTTTCGTATAACATTATGGCCAACCTCATCCAAGACATGAAGATGGGCCAAGATACAACGGTTAAGGTTGCCGGAGTGGATATGTCTTATAAAAATTTAATGTTAGGAAAAGTAATGGCCGGCTCAATGGCTGTTTCTATTGCTCCTTTTCTTCTTAAGGAGCTTATTACGAACATGTTAGGCTGGGCCGATGACGACGACGAGAAACTTAAATACTTTGTACCGTTTTATCACGAAGGCTCTCTCCTTATCCCTTCACCGTGGAACGACCAAAAAGGGTCTGTTGACTACTATGACTGGGGGTATATGTTTCCCCAAGGACACCTTTTGTCGACCGTTTCTACGGTTTCGGACGAACGATTCTCTCCTGCGGAAAATGTCGGCAGAGCGGCAGAGAAATTCTTTGAGCCATTTTATTCTATCGACCCTCTCATGAAGTCCTTAGTAGAAGCAACTTATGGGCAGCAGTTAGGTAAAACAGGTCGACCTATCTCTCAAGTTGGCGAATCAGGATGGCTAAAAGCCCGGATGGAACACGTCGGCAAAAAGCTCACACCTGGGACTATTAAATCATTTGAGAGGGTGTTTAGATCTTTTAATGAGCCAGAAACCGACTATTATGGAAAGCTAAACCCAATCCAAGAAGGTGTTGCAATTTTCCCTGGGTTCAGATCATACAATGTCGACATACATCGTTCATTTGGGTTCTTGGGCCGGAATATGGCTGATAAGATTAGCGACTCGAAGGCCGACTACGGAGTTGAAAAAAATAAAGAACAGATCAAGGCTTTGCCCGAAAAAGAGCGAGAGGCTCATTTGAGTAAAGTCAAGGAAAGAGAACTTAAGGATTATAGTAAATTCGTAATGGACTTCCATGAAATTTACATGGCCGCCATTGAGTTCCCTGGAGTTGACAAAAAGAAAATTGACGAGTCACTAAAAGACCTGCGTTTGGATGCAATTACGATTAAAGGAATTATGACCGGAGAAGTTGGTGAGCCTGAATTTTTTAGGAAATAAAATTTGCATGTTGTTGCGAAGTGCTTTATCTTTGCACAGTAACAACATGCAATGAAGAACATTAAAAAGCTATTTGAAGAGGTAAAGCCTGATTTCTTCTACAAAAGAAGACCTTATCGCCTTTATCGTAAAGATCTGGGATCTGGTCGATTTTACTATGAGTTTATCGGCGATGAGGTGCGTCACTACTGTTCAATTACCAACGTATGCGATAAGTTACTCCCCAAAGGAATAGAATTTTATAAGTGGGTAATGAAGAACGGCGGCGAAGCTGAGACCATCCGGGATGCCGCTGCTGCCTATGGCACGGCGTATCACACCTGCTGTGCCATGAAAATTAAGCAGGGTGGCTTTGATTTCGATTGGCTTTCTCGAATTACGAAAGGCAAAACGAATTTCGAAAACATGTTAGGTGATTACGCTCACATGGCCCCGCGTTGGATCGAAGGGTTTAAAAAGGGGCTTACTTGTTTCTTTCAATTTTTAGAAGAAAAAGTAACTGATATTTACGCTATCGAGCTTCCGATTCGATCTCACTTGGGTTACGCAGCCACTTTAGATATGGTTTGTGAACTTACATTCGGAGGGAAGTCAGTAGTCGCTGCGGTGGACTTTAAGTCTATGATTCTCGAACCTGGGTCAACAAAGAAAAAAGAGTTCCATGATGGCCATGAATTCCAGCTTGAAGGCCAGAAATTTGCATGGAACGAGAATTTTAGTGAACTGCCAATAACTCATGTTTTTAACTTTGCGCCCACTAATTTTAAAGGAGATGTGCCTACCTATGAGCTAAAGAACCAAACTCAAAACAAATTCTCACGAGATATAATCACCCAGCACGGGCCAATCAATCTCTTTGTGATGAAGATGCTTGAAGCTAAGGCTATGGGGTATCTCAATAAACCAAGCTCTAAATTTTCCTTTATTCAAGGGAAATTTGAGGGCAATTTTGATGCTTCAAAGCACATTATTCAATATCAATTGTAAACAAAATAGTAACAATATGGGTTTATTTGATGGCAAAGTAGCGGGGTCTGGGAAAGGCTTGCCAATTGACGCTACGATTACGTGGAACTGCGACAAGAAAGGATTCTTTTATTCTCCAGCCAAAGATGTTTGGAAGGAAGTGAAAAATATCTGGGCAATTGTCATCCGTTCCGACGTTTACCGAATTGGAGGCGGTAAAGAACCTTTTGAATTTCGTTCTGAATACGGAGCCTCTGTATTCACTCGGGGTAAAAAAGTCCGAACCAAGCTATACAAGGGGAAGGAGATGGTGAATGATTTTGGACTCATCGATTGGTTTAAAGTTCGCAACGAGCGAGACTTCGCCGATTCTGAGTTCAAAAACTTCACACTCGTAAAAATGTTGTCTTACGACATTGAAGACAGCGGGGGTTTTCGCAAGAGCAGCCCGGATGATCCGAGCATTGTTCTGATCCACTCCAAATACACGGGGTATAAGAACATCGAAAAGAAAGTCGAAGAGCTCAAATTATCTCTAATCACTGAAGGTAAAGGAGAGATTGCTGAACAGATTTCTGCCTATGAATTGGGGGGGGTCGGAATCAAGTACCTAGGCCAAACAAACACCTTTAAGAGCGAGAAGGTAGGAAAGGAGAACTCTTACCCTGTTCCAGAACTTGTTTGGCTCAAAGACTCGAAACCTGAAGTTTTTAATGAGGCAATGAATCAGTGGCATCGGTTTAACGATGAGTTTCCAAAGTACTGGGCCGGAGATTTCGACGACTACGTACCAATGGAAACTGGAGGGAAAACCGAAACCCCTCCGCCTCCGCCAAAACAAGATTCGCCAGTAACCGACGATCTACCATTTTAAAACCATGTGGGCTGCCTTGTGTGGCCCACAAAATATAAAATCATGCAAGGTAAAATCTTACTCGCCGTATCCGGCATCATCGCCATTGCTTTGGCGCTTATTTTTAATCCATTGAAGTTCCCAAAAGACGAAATCGGGAAAACGATCACGAAGTTGGTCCCTAAAGAAGTCGTTCGGACTGTTTACATCAACGTTCCCGGCAAGACAGTTGTCAACACCAAGACCATCGAGAAGATTCGGGTCATCCGGGATTCGACTGACACTTGGGCCAAAGAATTCTTATTGGAAAATAACGACTCTTTGCGGCGATATATAAACGAGTCTGACTTGATTTCTCTTAAGAAAATTGCCAAAAAAGTCGAAGAATGCGCCAGCGCCGCCGAACAACTACAAGCCGAAAAAGAAGCGCTAATTGAGGATCGGAATGTGGTTGTTGACGCTCTTGCTGAAGCTACTAATCAACTCTGGCAGACTAAGCTCGACACCCCTATCGCCCCTAAAAAGCTAAAAAATGGTATCGGAGCTTCGTATATGATTCTCGGAGGGAGCAAGCCTATTTATCAACTTACCTACGAAAAGCCACTTACCAAAAATATCTCAGTTGAGGTTGGCGGGTTGTGGAATGGTAAGCCTGGGGTTTCTGGAGGGGTTAAAGTTCGGTTCTAATGTGGGCATTAAAAATGATGCCATTCTCCACTGTTGATCATAGAATGAAAATGTGGGAGGCTTCCTTAAAGGAAGCTAAAGACCTTGACTTCGCCGTGATTAAGGATGGAGAATGGGTTGTCACCAACAAAGGAAAGATCGCACTTACTGTCCTTAATACGAAGTATAACGGAGAGACGAAGACCGACGAAACAGCTCGTAGATTGAAGGAAATCATACACGGCAACAATCGGCATCCTGGCCCAAACGATGGATACCATACATGGAGTTTTGAACGCCTTGTTAACTATATGGGGTTTAATAAAGCTATGAAGACCGCCATTGATTATAATTCGTCGATTTTGACAACTACTTGCGGCGAGGACTTTAAAATTTTATTTAAGACTCATTTTTTATTCGAAAGCCCGGATGAGACATTTAAATGCCCAGCACGAGGACCAAACGTAGGTAAACAGGATGGAGTTCATTTTAGAACTTGGGAAATGACGCAGGAGGCAAAAGGATTTTCAATCGACAATGGAAAGATTGTCAAAAAATATTTGATTGAATAATTCCTTCGAGGTAGGAGCCGAAGAAATTATTATTCACCTTAGTGCCGTGGATGACACTCCTACTGTCTGAAGCGGCATTATTTATTTATGGAAGATGTACTAAAAATCGTCCAACTTCTCAACGAAGGCAAAACATTCACAGAGATAGCTAAAATCGTAGGATGTAGCACGACTCGGGTGTCCAATATAAAGTCTGGACACTCTCACTCAGCTATCACTGGAATTCCGAAACACGACAAAAAGAAAAGAGCTGAGCTAACTGAGTTTCAGGTTCTCCAAATCAAACAAATGGCCCATGAAGGCAGGCGACTGTCGTTTATAGCTAGAAAGTTCGGCTACGACTACAAGCAAATTCATCAAATTGTTATTGGTAAACGATGGGGGCATGTGGCTCCTGAGTTAAATAGAGAAGTATGATTCGTTTTCGTGATTATCAGCTTCAGATGATTCAATCGGTGTTTGACAACATCGCTATGAACAAATATAGAATAATGGTAACGTGTCCTCCAGGCGGAGGTAAGGGTGATGTTATCTGTAAATTGATTACTGATTTCTATGCTCAAAAACTAAACGTATTATTCGTAGCGCACAAGACGAATTTGGTGTATGCTGAAAACGCAATTGCTGACCGACTCATAGAAACTTATCGGTTCACAGATTTTGGTCTTTACTTAGCCGGGAAGAAAAGTGCCATTAAAAAGGTCATGCTGGGCACAAACAAGACGGTGGCCAACAGAAAAGTGCAAGACATCGACGTGATGATCATCGATGAAGCGCACCGAACCAAGGCGCCTGAATACGTAGATCTAATCGATAAAATCAAACCAAAGATTCTTATTGGGTTTACAGCCACTCCTTTTCGCACTAAAAAAGGTGAGCACTTCGAGGATATGTACGATGTTATCATCCAGCCAATCAACACTAGAAGGCTAATCGAAAGAAAATTCTTAGTTCCCTATAAAATAATCTGTCCAAAGGTAGATATTGACTTTACGGGGATAAAGATAAAGCATTCTGTATCTGGAGACATGGATTTTGACCAAGCCGAACTCTTTAAGAGATATAATGAAGAAAGGGTTTATCAGACATTGATTGACAAATGGAAGGAGCACGGAGACAATAGGCAAACTGTTGTGTATTGTACAAATGACAAAAATCACGTTAAAACGACCGTTGAATGGTTCCTTAAAAATGGAATAAAGGCGGAAGGCGTGACTTCGGATACCTCCACTGCCGAGCAAACTAAGATAATAAAAAGATTCGCCTCTGGCGAGACAAAGATATTGGTCAACATAAACATGCTGGCGGAGGGTATTTCCGTGGACGTAACTGGCTGTATTGTTTTCCTCCGAGCCACTGCATCCTTAGTTTTTTGGGTGCAGTCATCGGCTCGTGGCAATCGTTCCTTGTGGAACAGTGACTACACTGACTGGAGAATGAAAGGAGGAAAGTATGAAAAAACAGACTGTATTCTCATCGATCTAGGCGGAAATGTGATGCGGCCAGGGCTTGGAAATCCAGAGGAATATGATTTACTGGGATTTGACTTGAGCGGAAAACCTAAGTCAAACGGAGTGGCCCCAATGAAGTCATGTAAGGCTTGCGATTTCGCAAACCACGCATCCGCGAGGTTTTGTAAGAACTGCGGCCATAAGTTCGAGATTAAAATAAAAGACGACAAGGTTTTCGCAGACGAGGTTGCTTTGCATGAAGTAGATAAAATCAATCTGTTTTTGGATAGGATCCTTAATTCTAGCGCCACCGCCTTGAAGAACAGATTCGCTGCTGTAAGGCGGCCAGATTTACTTAGATTGACTGCTCAGCTCAAAGGCTGGGGAATCGATTGGGCAATCCACGCAGCTAAAACCTACGGCTACACAACCTTAGACCCCAAAACCCAGCGCGACCAGATTTTGGAACTACTGAAGAACGAAGAAGAAGAAAGTGGAATGTGGGTGTACTTTGAATACCTTAACAGATGAAAGAGATCGCAAAAAAACGCCGCAGCAGCGTAGCTGCCAAGAAAAAACAAATCATTCTACATATCGAGAATATGTCAGGGTATGATTTTAGGACTTTTGTCGAAAGGCTAAAAAATAACGCCTATGATTGTATTGAGATATTTAAAGATGTGTTAAATTTACTTGACATTAACGACAACTTTATTCATAACAACTTCGAGCACTTGTGGCTCGTTGATCTAAAACGCAAGCCTAAAATGGATGAATGGGGTAAAATTTCTCAGCAATTTGCGGCACTGGGCCCGGATGATCTTAAGTTTCTGTTCTTGGCCTATGCTCAAGGAAAGACTCCCGCAAGCTGGGTGAAGGAATTTAGAATACTCAGGGCTAAAGAAGAACAACTTTTAAAGGATTACTCACATCTTCCGAATAACAAAGCCGTGAGCCTTGCTAGAGGGTGCATTTGGGATCTATTTCTTCGTAGAAATACAGCTCAGTCTTCGGAGAACCTTTAAATTGTTTTGCAAACATATCAACCACAATCCCCCCTTTTTTCTCTACTGGCCGATCATCCGGGATTATCTCTAAATTAACGAGTGTGTCCATCAGCCACTTGGAAGACGAATAAAGCCCGTCTTTGTCACAAATCTGGCCGTGTCTAACATAATAAACTAAAATCCTTTCTTTAATTCTAGGAAAGTTAAATCCATATTTTTCTTTTAAAGCAGCAAACACCACATCATGCACTCTTTTTTTGGCCGCCACGTCCAGGTGCTTTCTTTTGTTCTGGTCGTTTGAGGTCGGAAGGTTCAATGGGATCTCCAGCGAGAAAATAGGTGTAGCGCTGAATGAGCTGCTTGGCAGAAACATACCCAAGTCTAGTAAGTCTATAGGATCCTTCTTTGAGTTCGATTTTTTCACTCATTAGTTTTAAGAGCTCAGCTTTAGCGTCTATCCTGAACCCGTGAAGACAATAGTTTTTAATGGTCTCTTCTGAGGCCATCTTTCTTTCGTTTAGAAAAAGAATAACAAAAGCCTCAGCCTGTTCTTCAGGCTTCATACCCAGAAAGAACCTTAGAGACGGCAGCATCAAGTTCCCAGTAGTTGGTGTATTCGTTCCCATTGAAAATAATTGTGGTGTTATAGCGCTCCATGGCCACTTTAGCGGCTTCTAAATTACCAATTACATCCATGTCTTGCGGAATGTAATTTACGCACTCAAGGCTCGTCATACCCTCGGCGTCACAGTCGAATGTTACCATATTTGTGATTTAAGTATTCTTTAAAAATTGGATCATCCGGGCGAAGGATGTACATTGGGGTATGGTGTTCTAAATATTCAAGATGCCACTCCTTCAACCACTGTTTGTACTGTTTTTTGTCGCCATAAAAAGTGTGAGCATCACGACAAAGAGCCATTAGGTTCTCGATAAAATCCATAGACTTTCTTCCGCCCTGACCTTTTGCGTCAATATGATGTATATCGCCATAGGGCGCACCCGTTAACTCACAGATGCGCCCTTCTCCAAAGGCTTGCTCATACACTTGAATGTGTTTATTTGCCATAATTTTTAAGGACAAACAACGTAAACATACAAAGCAAAACAAACCCCGCAGCAACTCCGGCTAAAACGCCGATTTTGTCGGGGAAAAAAAAGCAAAGCGGAACAACCATGACGCCGATCACCACCGCTGCTACTTTCAATAAGTCTTTCATAGCGAATCTAGGATTAGGTTAAAAAATGCTTCTGCCATCTTGATGAAGAATAATATCAAAGCTACGATAATAGCGATAATAATCAAAGCAATTTTAATTATTTTCTTCATAGAAAATGTAGAATTTCCGATTAACTGGTATTTGGTTTACGTATTCTCGCACCCACAGGTATATTTTGCAGCGTTTTGGACCAGCCGGGATTTGGGTTCTCCAATTGTAAGTGTTCTGACGCCATTGTTGTTGGCCATCAGTGACGACATAATCGTAAATGGTGGTAACACCAAAAGCTGGCGGAGGAGCGACGACCATGAGCCCGGATGGGTTACGGAATGCAATCTGCCCATTACAGGCGACAACGATCAAGGTCATGTTAATCACAAAAATAATCAACATGACAATTCTTTTGTTCATATCCATTTTGGTAAAATTTTAGAAAACCATGAAATGTCTTCGGTGATTTCGTATTTGCCCAGTATGTACTTTGTCAACATCTGACCGCGAAAGCGAAAGCCAATATCCTTATTCCAGTAAACTTTAGCTTTGATAAAACCTTCAGAAAGAGTTTGGCCTGAGTAGATTACTTTTCCGTTTTTATCCGTGAATTGGGATTTCACTCCTACCATAAGTACTCAATTTTTTGTTTTTTACTCTTCATCCACTCAATCGTCCGTTGTACGTCAGCTTCGTCTTGACTGTAGTTACGGAGCCAGGATGCCAATTGGACATCTAAAGCCCCGGATGATTCGAATATATCGTAAAGTGTAGACCAGCTAATCAAAGCTGATTCTTTCCCAAGTATCCTATCTACAAGTTTAACGTCGTAGATAGACCCAGTGCGTATAGCGTCAGAAGCGCCTTCGTCAATCTTAATCCCTATATACCGATAGGTAGTCTCGACGTTCGCATGACCTAATTCTCTGCGGACCTTCATGGCTGCTTCGTAGTTACTTCCCAGAGTTTGGTAAAGAGCCAACGAAAAAGCCTTTCTGATCATGTGAAACCCAATCAATCCGCCAATAGTAGCCTCTGTTATTTTCAGCTTCTTACAGTTTAGCTTTAACTTGTCGAGAGCTGTTTGGTACTGTAAGTGGGTTTCCTGTCCAGGAAACATCCAATCATCCGGGCCTATTGGTTTCTCGAACGAGTTTAAGTACGCTTCAACCGATCTTTTGGTGATCG
>CALBHK010000425.1 GCA_937894565.1 uncultured Chlamydiae bacterium | reverse complement strand
TGAGTAGTGATTTTTTGTCTCTAACATAATGTTTGGCCATTTAGTTAGCCACTGTTGTGCAAGAGATGAAGGCATTGTCGGCAAAGAATGTTTTGCACAAAAGCAACCAGGCGCAGGCAAAACATGTATTTCTTCTTTTGTTTGTGAATTGAAGTGATAAAGAAGGCTCCTAGTAGGACTGACATCCCATTGGAAAACCTCTTCAATACACTGCATAACTTCTTCAGATTGAAGGATATCATAAGGGCAAAAAACAGAATCTGCTCTTGATATCCGCCCAGATTTATGATAGGAGGTAGATACTAATCTCCGAACCAAGCACCCTACACACCCAGAGCTATTTGGGTCTCGTTTTGATGTGAAAATAATTCTATTGTCCCATGGGATTGCGTAGATCTGATTAGCACTCTCAGGAGAGTGACTGTGAGAAAAAAAATGATCTAAAAGATAAAATCCGTTTTCATTTTTTGGAAAGCAAAATGGGATGGTTGTAGAATAATTCATATATTAAAAGTGGGGGAAATTCCCCCGTTTTACAATTATACGGCTCCAGGTTGTCTTTCCCAACTTGTGCACAGAGCGCGTTCTTCAATAGTGTTCTCTGGTTTAACTTCAATAACTTCAAAAGCTTCCATATATACTCCTTAAGATAATACGTTTGCTACTGCTTTCCAATCGGAGAACTCCTAAAGTTATAAAATTTTTACTTTTTCCAGTCAAGTGAATTGGTGCTATTGTGCTATGAATGATTTCTTGTTTTTATTCTTTGTTTCAATTAGTTTTTTGGCATGGATGTTGAATTCTTAGCCCGGTTACAGTTTGCTCTAACTATTATGTTCCACTATATCTATCCGCCGCTATCCATTGGTTTGGGTGTTGTGATGGTCATTGTGGAAGGATTTTATCTAAAAAGCGGAGATGTCCGCTATTTAAATATAGCTAAATTTTGGACGAAAATTTTTGCCCTTACATTTGCCTTAGGTGTGGCAACTGGCATTGTGATGGAATTTGAATTTGGCACCAATTGGTCTACTTATTCGCGCTATGTAGGCGATGTTTTTGGCAGCGCTTTAGCTGCAGAAGGTGTTTTTGCTTTTTTCTTAGAGTCGGGCTTTTTAGCTCTTTTGCTTTTTGGATGGAACAGGGTGGGCCCTAAACTGCATTTTTTTTCCACTTTAATGGTTTCTTTAGGAGCGCATTTTAGCGCCATTTGGATTGTAGTTGCTAATTCCTGGATGCAGACTCCTGCCGGTTTTAAGATAGCAGGGGAGGGGCTTCATGCAAGAGCAGAGATCACATCGTTTTGGGAGATGGTCTTTAATCCTTCTTCTATGGTGCGCCTTTCTCATACGATTACAGGAGCGTGGCTTGCTGCAGCATTTTTAGTGTTAAGTATTGCCGCTTACTATACTCTTAAAGGTCTTTATCCCTTTTTTACTAAACTCTCTGCTAAAATAGGCTGTACCCTGGCTTTGATAGCACTCTCTTTGCAAGCTTATACAGGGATGCGCAGCGCTGAAATTGTCGCCAAGCACCAGCCCTTAAAACTTGCAGCTTTTGAAGCGCTCTATCACACTCAAAAAGAAGCCCCGTATTCAATTATTGGCATTCCTAATAAAGAAGAGCAGAGAGTGGATTACGCCTTAACTATTCCCGGACTTTTAAGCCTTTTAGCTTTTGAGGATGTGCAAGCAGAAGTAAAAGGGTTGGATGCTTTTCCCGTAAAAGACCATCCCAACGTCACGGTTCTCTATTTTAGTTATCGCCTCATGATCGGGATGTGGATTTTGATGGCTTTTGTTGCTATTTGGCTCTTTTTTTCGCTTTGGAGAGATCGGTTAGAAAAACGCTCTTTTTTGTTAAGATGCATGCTTATTTCTGTAATTTTTCCGCAAATTGGCAATCAGGTGGGGTGGCTATGCGCTGAAATGGGAAGGTACCCTTGGATTGTCTATGGTCATTTGCGCATTTCGGAAGGACTTTCTAAATCTGTAGTGGCCAATCAGGTCCTTACATCTATTATCATGTTTGGAGTGGTTTATCTCTTTCTTTTTGCGATGTTCATTTATTTACTAGACCATAAAATTCGTTTAGGACCTGAAAATAGCGAAGAAGAAGGCGGTCCTTATCATCACTTAAAACTGTTGGTAAAAGGTGAACATGAGTGATTTTCAACTATTTGACCTTTATACACTCCAGCATATTTGGTTTACAGCTTTTGTGATCCTGGTTACGGGTTATGTTATTTTAGATGGCTTTGATTTGGGTGTCGGGATCATGCATCTCTTTATTAAAAAAGATGAAGAGCGCCGTCTTGCACTTAATTCGATCGGCCCTGTCTGGGATGGTAATGAAGTGTGGCTTGTCACTGCAGGTGGGGCTTTATTTGCAGGTTTTCCAGCTATTTATGCAACTATTTGTTCCGCTTTTTATATCCCCATCATGCTTTTACTTGCGGGCATCATCTTTCGTGGCGTGGCTATAGAATTTCGCAGTAAACAGAGCTCTACCTGGTGGAGAACTCTCTGGGATGTTCTTTTTTCGTGCGCTAGCTTAGTGATTGCTTTTATGTTGGGAACGGTCGCAGGAGCGCTCATCCAGGGAATTCCATTAGATGCTGAAGGGGAGTTTATTGGCACGTTTACTGACTTTGTCCATCCCTATTCTCTTTTGCTTGGTTTTTTTGCAATCGCTCTTTTCGCCATGCATGGACTACTTTTTTTGCTTATGAAAACCGAAGGAAGTTTTCATGATTATCTAAGAAAATTGATCTATCCCGCTATGATTCAATTTATCCTTCTCTATGCCCTGACAACAACAGCTACATTAATTTATCAAGGCCATATGGCGGAGGCTTTTAAAGAACGCCCTTATTTTTTTCTGATTGCGGGCCTGCATATTTTAACGATTGCGAACATCCCTCGCTTAATTAATCAAGGCAAGGATGGCCTAGCATTTATTTTTTCCAGTTTAAATATTATTTTTTTAATGGCCCTATTTGCAATCGGCACTTATCCTATAGTGGTCAGAGCAACCAATGATCCTGCAGTTTTGAGTTTAACCATTTTCAACTCTTCTTCCACTTCAGAAACATTGCATATTCTACTTTTAATAGCAGGAATTGGAATACCCTTAGTTCTAGCTTATACAATTGGCATTTATTATATTTTTAGGGGAAAAGTTAAGTTGGATAGCCATAGTTATTAAATTAAATAATTTATTGATTTCTTTAATCACCCACGGCTGTTTGCCCTACATGAAATCATGGTGAATAAGAAGCAAGCCAATATATCTTCTTATGATGCTCAATTTGTTGACCTGTCGGTGAGATATGCAATATGGCTAGTGACAGAGGATAAGGAGTTGATTAAAAAAAATCCCAGCTCGCCATCTCAATGAAAGATTTTCTATTAAAATAGGGTGAATTTAAATATTTAAACATTATGTTATCGATAAAAATAAAACATAAAAATAAGGTATAATAACTTGTAATTTATAAAATATTGTGGTATAATCCTTTTTAATAATAGGAGAAATTATGAGTAAACTTGGCTTGTTAATTCGAGTGGTCGGGAATATCCCTCTTCACACGCTCTCTTCAAACAAAGCGTCTGCTTGTTCAAAAGCTATTTCCATATTAGCTATTACTATTTTAACTTGTTTATCTCTTGGGTTGTATACTATATGTGTTTACAAGTTTTTTTCCGATAAGAAAGTAATTGATTTAAAGGATAAATTGTTTGAAACTATCTCTTCTGGAATCCTTGTTAAGCTTGAAGATATTTTTAATAGACATCCTAAGGCTTTAAAGAAAATGGTGGTTGATTGTGGGCAGGATTTTTTAAAGCAGGCTTTAGATGGAGGTGAAGAAGAGATTGTAGATTGCTTGATCAAAAAAGGAGTAGAACTACCAATAGATATTTTAACTCACTATTTTTCAAACAAAAACTCCAAGTTAGCTATAAAGATCTTGCTTGTAGACAAGTTTCAGGGGAATATAGATTCGGCACAGAACCTATTCTCTCTTTTAGGATTAATGGCTTCGGGAAATCAAGGAAATTTTGAAGAAGATAAAAAATTAATGATGTTACTAATAAAAAAAGGCGACCGTTTAACTGAAGGTGATAAGAGGTTAGTGCCTAAAGAAGTTCAGGAATTCATTAACGAAGAAGTAAATAAACTTAATTAAATAGCCATTATAAGTCATAAATTAAATAAATTTATTGATTTTTTAATCACGTCCCTTTATAATAGAGGAAATAAATTAGGTGGTTATGAACAAGTTTGACCAAATTTCCAGATATTCTCAACCGCAGTTCAATGCTTTTCAGTTGGCAGAAATTTTAACAGATGAGGATTTTGCTCAAAATCTGCCCAAAGATGTTTTGGAGGCAATGAAGAGTGGTGATCTGGATAAAGCGATGGAAAAATTAAAAGATAAAGCGCGTGATGATGAGAAATTAGGGCGTTTGATGAACCAGTGGCTCTCTGAGCAAGCTAACCGTTTATTTAAAAAAGTAGCAAAGCCAGCACGCCTGCTTCTCTCCTTATTGAAACAACTTTTAGCCAAAATGCAAACAAAAACAATCAAAGCGCAACCCTCTGAATCAAGAAATGAACTTTCTAAAAATTTAAAAGAAGAGCAAATTCGCAAAGAAATCGCCAAATTGAATGATCAAAAAAACGCATCTAGCTCTAAAAGTAATTTGTTGAGTCCTCTAAAAGCTATGCAAGATGCTTTATTGTTTTCTTTAGCCGGAATGGGTGCTTTATTAAAGTCGTTAATTCGGGCAGCACTGCAAATTAAGAAGCTTTTTCCTTTTCAAAAAGGATCCAAGTTTTTAGAAAAAAGCTTTGCAAAAGCTTTCAGACAGCTGCAATCTGCTTTCAAACACTTTCAACAGAAAGTTTTCTCTCCTTTTGCAAATACGGTCATGAAGCCTTTCAATTGGGCAGGGGAAAAAATTCAAAACGTTTCTGATAAATTTTCAAAATTAGCTTCTCAATTATCAGAAAAGTTTTCAAAAGGTGCACAAAACGTGCGTTCTTTTTTTCAGTTACCAGCTCTATTTAAAAATCAGACGCAAAAGCTCGCAAGCTTTTCTAACCGCTTTCAAACAGCCGCTCAGCAATTGGGTCAAAAAATAGTAGAAAGCGCAAAAGCTTTCTTACACACTCTTAATCCACTCAACCATCTGCAGCCTATGCTGAACCGCGCAAAAGAAACAGCCAGAAATGCCCAACAATCAGTGGTTTCTGCAGTGCGTTCTGTACAGCAAACAAGCGTGAATGCAATGCAAAGTGTAGTGGCAGCGGCAGCTTTTGTGGCAGCGCCTATGGTGAGTTTATTTGCACAAGCGCGTGGAATCAAGACTCTCTTTATTAAAAAAGGGAACAACGGTAAAAAATTCTTCCGACAATCAAAAGAGAGGGTATTTCGAGCTCTTAACAATACCATGAAGGGTTGTAAAGAGATGTTAAAAAATGCCGTTTTTTCTGTAGGCAATGGCCTTTATGAGATTATCCGCCTTTTGCAGGAAATCTTGTTGGATTGGATGAAGAATTTGAAAACGTGGTTTAAAAACTTCTTACGTTCTCTTACACTCGCTATTCGCAGTTTTTTCTTACTAGCAATGCCTCTGCTCTGGAGGGGAATAAAAGCTCTGCCTGGTCTTTTTAAGACATTGATGATGAAAGGCTCTGCCTATTTACGTAAGGTGATCATCAAAGGTCTGCGAAGGTTAGAAAAAAGTTAATAATTATTAAATTAAAAGAGGTCTAAGTGAATACTCAAGAAAGCATGTTTGAAGCGCATCAGACTAATAATCAGCAGATTCAAGGTTGGAAGTCCCAATGATCAACCAGAATCTGTAAGCATCGATGATGTGATTAAACTCATTAAGAATTTGTCGTAATACCACCGGAGATCACAAATTTCACAGCATCCTCTATTTTCATATCTAAATGACGCACGTCTTCTTTTTTAATCATAACTAAAAATCCGGCTGTCATGTGAGGGGTAGAGGGAATAAAAACCGCAATACGCTCTAAGCCATCCTGAGAATAAAAGTGCTCTCTTGTTACCAACCCTACACAAAGCGAGCTCTTTGTTGGAAAGGGAATAAGGACAACTTCTTTAAATGCTTTTTTATCGGTGGAAAAAATGGTTGTGATCACTTCTTTGGAGGTCCTATAGATCGTTCTTACAAAGGGAATACGCTGTAAGATAAAATCTCCTGCGCGAATAAGGTAATGAATAAAAACCCACTCTCCTAACTTTCCCAACAAAAGAGTGAATCCAAAAAGAGCAAGGAGAATGATGAATCTGCTTAAAATAAGCTGAACTTGAGGGTGCAGATAGATACCTAAAAATTCTATGCTATATTTGGCAATTCCTAAAAAGGGAGTGGTTAAAAAATTAAGAATAAAATCTGCAATCATAAGCGTTAAAGCTAAAGGTAGAAGGATGATCAGGCCTGTTACGAATGATTTCTTCATATTTCATCTTTCTCTACTACTTCGGATGGAGGGGAGAAAGATCCATGATTCTTGGCCATTTCTGGCGTCATGATCACTCCGCATGAAATAATGTACTTTAGGGCATCTTCAATTTTAATATTGGTGTATTGCACTTCTTCTTTTTTAACAATGACTAAAAAACCGGAAGTGGGATTGGGCGTTGTGGCAATAAAGACGACCAGACTATCTGGATAGCCCATAGAAGAGAGATCATCCTTAGTGACCATTCCTAAGCTAAGTGTCTCTTTGTTTGGAAAAGGGATCAGCACTACCTGCTTGAAAGCACCCTTATCGGTCGAGAAGATGGTTTTAATGACATCCTGCGATGTTTTGTAGATAGTGTTAATAAGAGGAATACGATGAAGAATAAAATCGCCAATGCGAATTAAGTAGTGGATAAAAACCCACTGGGCCAGCATTCCAAGTAAAACTGTCACGCCTAAAAGGGTAAAGAGAATAATGAGTTTGCTTAAAATATTTTGAAGCTGTTCATTCGAAAAAATTCCCCACCCATTTTGAATCCATCCCAATGATTCAAAGAGATCTTTCACTATCTCTAAAAAAGGAGCTGTTAAAAAGTTGAAGACAAAATTAACGACCATCAGCGTTAAAGCCAGGGGAAGAAGAATAATAAGTCCCGTAATAAATGTTTTCTTCATTTTATCCCTCGTGCACCACAAAATTTAAAAGCTTATTTGGAACGAAGATCACCTTGGTTATCTCTTTACCATCAAGATGGCGGCAAATGGATTCATGCTTTTTAGCTAAATCCACTAAAATTTCTTGCGATTGATCTTTGGGCAGATCAAACCTGCCCCGTAGTTTCCCATTCACTTGAACCACATAAGTCACACTTTCTTGTTGAAGATATTTTTGGTTAATAGAGGGATAAGGGGTATGAAAAAGTTCCCCGGTGCCACCTAAAATTTCCCAGCACTCTTGCGCTAGATGTGGCGCCATAGGCATAAGGGCAATAGTTGCCATTTTTAACGTCTCTTTTGTATACATCTCTAACTTAGAGTAATGATTGATGAATTCCATAAATTTGGCAATAGCTGTATTAAATTGCAAGATAGCATAATCCTGTTTGACGCCTTCGCATAATAAATGTGCCAAACGCTCCGCCTCCTCAGAATAAGAATCGGATAGCTTTTCACTCACTGTTAATTCATAAAAACGCGATAAAAAACGCTTGCAGCCGTGCACCGCATCGGTATTCCAGACTTTCTCTTTTTCTAAAGGTCCCATAAACATCTCATAAAGACGTAAAGCATCAGCTCCAAATTCTTCGATGATTTCATCCGGGCTCACCCCATTTAACTTGGATTTAGACATTTTTTCTACCTGCGAGATTAAAACTTCGCCTGTTTTTTTATGGAAATATTCTTCATCCTTTATCACCACTTCTTGAGGATCAATGTAGGAGCCCTCTTGAGTTTTAAAAGAACGCGAGACAACAAGTCCTGGATTGCGCAGAGATTGAAAAGGTTCTTTTGTTGAGACTAAACCACAATCAAAGAGGACTTTATGCCAAAATCTTGCATAGAGGAGATGCAATACGGCATGCTCTACCCCTCCAATATATAAATCGATAGGCATCCAGTATTTTTCTTTATCTAGCGCGAAGGCCTGATGGTCATTATGAGGATCTAGAAAGCGTAGATAATACCAGCAAGAGCCGGCCCAATTAGGCATAGTATTTGTTTCACGACGGGCTTTTTTTCCTGTTACAGGATCGGTGATCTCTATCCAATCTGTTGCTTTAGCCAGCGGGCTGCGGCCATCTCCGGCAGGTTTAAAATCGGACAGGTCAGGGGGAGATAAAGGCAGTTCATCTAAAGAGAGCACGCGTTTACTTCCATCTTCAAAGTGTAGGATCGGAAAGGGCTCTCCCCAATAGCGTTGACGGGAAAAAAGCCAATCGCGTAATTTAAAATTCACTTTTTTCTGACCCTTGCCATGTTTTTCAAGCCAATCGGACATTTTTTCTTTAGCTTCTTCCATTCCTAAACCATTAAGAGAAAGATCGCCATGCTGGCTATGAATGGCCTTATGACTCCCCTTAAGACCATCAAGCCCCTCTTCATACACTGCACGTACCGCAAGATTGTATTTTGTAGCAAATTCCGCATCGCGTTCATCATGCGCAGGCACGCACATGATAGCCCCAGTTCCATAGCCCATTAAGACATAATCGCTTACCCAGACAGGAATTTTTTCTTCTGTCACAGGATTTTGGGCATAAGCACCGGTGAAGACGCCCGTTTTATCTTTTGCCAGATCTGTGCGGTCTAAATCGCTTTTTTTAAGCGCTTTTTCACAATAAATTTCCATCGCTTTTCGATGGGAAGGAAGTGTGATACGTTCAATTAGGGGATGTTCAGGAGAGAGGACCATATAAGTGGCTCCAAACAAGGTGTCCTGCCTGGTCGTGAACACCTCTATAGTCTCGTCACCACAAGGAAAATGAATCAGCGCCCCTTCACTTCGGCCAATCCAATTGCGCTGTAGTTTTTTTAAGTGTTCTGGCCAGTCCAGATCGTCCAGATCATCCAGCAGTTGCTGCGCATATTGAGTGATTTTAAGTACCCATTGCTTAAGCGGACGTCTTTCTACTGGATAGCCTCCTACTTCTGATTTTCCATCAATTACTTCTTCATTTGAAAGCACCGTTCCTAAACCGGGACAGAAGTTGACCAACACCTCAGCTTCATAAGCTAGACCACGTTCATAGAGTTTAGTGAAAATCCATTGCGTCCATTTGTAATAAGAGGGATCGCTTGTAGCGAATTCGCGGCTCCAGTCATAACAAAAGCCTAATCGTTTGAGCTGTTTTCGAAAGTTATCAACATTGCTTTGAGTAGTAATCGAGGGGTGGGTTCCAGTGCGAATGGCATATTGTTCCGCCGGTAGCCCAAAGCTATCCCATCCCATGGGATGCAAGACATTAAATCCTAACTGGCGTTTATGACGGGCAATAATATCTGTTGCTGTATAGCCTTCTACATGACCTACGTGTAATCCGGAGCCTGAGGGGTAGGGGAACATGTCGAGGACATAGTATTTCGGTTTGTTTTTTTCGATTTCTACTTTAAAAGTTTTTTGTTCTTCCCAATATTTCTGCCATTTTTTTTCAATTTCTTGAGGGGAGTAGCGTTTTTTTGTCATTTTCGGACCTTCGTATTTTTTTACATAATAGTAGCACACCCCTTTTAAGATTTGAAGCAAATATGTTAGACTGTTGATACAATGACAAAACACAAAGATCAACAAGATATCGTTCTTTCGGGAATTCTAAGAGTCCACGCCAGGGGGTTTGGTTTTCTACAGGCAGACGATAAAAAACAATTTAC
>CALBHK010000424.1 GCA_937894565.1 uncultured Chlamydiae bacterium | reverse complement strand
TGAAGATAAACTAATGCCTAAAAATAGAGGATTGTTTTCTTCATTTGATTTCAAGCGAATTAATTTATCTGAAATCATCAGTTTTGAACGAACTGAATGAGGAACAACTGAAACAACCCCAACTCGTTCCGTAGGCCCTGCTCGTGTAACCAAAATATCCAAAGGTTTAACTTCTATTTCCTTTCGAGGAGTCAGCTCTAAAGGTAGTTTCTTATTAAAAGAAGAATTAAAGCCACTCCAATCAACTGAAGTCGTTTTTAAAACCCCCCATTCGCTTGAGTTAGCAGGGTAGCTTTCACATTGAGGACTCCAACCTGAATCAATTGAAGTAATACAATTTTTTAGTGTGACTTCCTTCCAATTCTCATCAAACTCTTTAAATCTTAATTTAGGAAACAACGTAAAACTCTCTTTAAATTATGAAACTTCGGATAAAGGAAATGATCATTCAGAAACAGCTAAAAATAGCCTAGGCTTAGATCGTGGAACATACTTAAAATTGACCATACTGACAAGAAAAATACCCCCTCTTCGAGGGGATATCTGATATAGCTTATCTGCTATCACTTTATCAGTCCTTTTTTCTTCCTACGATAGTATGTCGCTTGTCCTATTCCTAATGCTTCCCAAGGCTTCGTTGAACGCTCTGAATCAGCTTTAGCTCCACGTTTAGATTTTTGCCCACCTTTACGCCCTTTCTCAGCGTGCCATTGCTTTAAGCCCTGCTCACTGAATCTCTGCCATACCCAAGTCGCTATGCTCTTTGCTGTAGCTTTAACTTCTGAGTAGGGTAAGGCTTCGGGAAAACCTGCGTTTATGTCCTTTAGGCGGTCTTTGACAGCGTTGTGCCACATTTGGAAAGGGGTGTTTGCCTGTTTGAACTCCATGACTGCGGTATAAGCCCATGATGCGCCCTGCTGAAACATGGTGCAGTTACGTCCCAAACCTTGCTCTTGCTCGCTTTTCTTGAGTGCTTTAACCACAACATAATCGGCAAGCTCATCAAGCAAGTACGACTTATCGGTGAAGTACATCGTCCGCCAAGCGGGATTATATGGGTTTTTGGTGAGTTTTCGGCTATACCCTGCATCAGCTTTCAGCTTTCTTCCAATCGCAGCCTGAATTTTTGCAGCGTACTGCATTGGCTTGATACTTGCGATTTCCGTTGTGGGATAGGGAAATAATAAACGGTAGCAGATATGCACATGCCCATTTTTCGGGTTCTGTGCAACCCAAAAAGGCGGTGGCAAGTTTTCTTCTTGCCAAGCTAATGCTGATTCGGGGTAATCGAGATCAAAGATAAAGTAACTCACCAAACAAGGTTGGTTGAATTCTATGTATTTTTTTCTGATCGCTTCTGTTTTTTTGGCTCGGTACTGTCCATCTGCAAAATTATCGGTACAGTGTGGATAGTACGCAAGATCATCAAAAAACAGATTTAGCTGTTTTTTTAAAGCCATGTTGTCCTTCAAAATTATTTGAATTATTCGGCTCAACTAGGCTACAATTAGAGTTCAAGATAATTGTGTGCCTAGTTGAGATTGCTCTAAATGAGCTTTTTCATTCAGTTACCGAAAGAAAGCCCGACGCCACATCGGGTTTTTTTTCGTTCTAAATAAAGTTTACATCAAAGTGACATAGTTGTTAAACCATTAATTTTTAAAGTAAAAACATATACCGCAAATATGATATATAAATATCAAAAGAAACTACAATAAACGCTATGAATCAGATATTTAGAATTTTTTAAATTTTATTTTCCAATATACTCATTCCAAATTTTCAGATAATAACGATTCATCTGTTCTTTTATTTCGATTCTCAATTCTCTCTTTTTCACGATAAATATAATCTGCTATCTGCATAAAGTCGCCTTTTCGAACTAAATCAAGAGGAACTTCAAGTCCATATTGATCAAATAATTCTCTACGATCACGATATTCATCCAAAGTTTCAGCATAATTTTCTAATCTGGGCAGATAAACCAAGTGAGGCGGTTCAATCTCAATTTGCTGCCATGATTTTTTAACTTTTTTACGAACAAAACGCTGGGCAAAATGAAGCAATTCACCCGATTGCTGTCGGTTACTCTTAAAAACTGCCCATGCCTCAATCATTTTGAAAAAGTTACGCAAAGCAGCTCGGTTTTTTTCAGCTAACTTATTATTTTTTTGGCTAATAAGTTTATTTACAACAGCAATCAATCGGGCTTTCATTCGTAAATATGACTGCTTACTGTACCTCCAAGACCAAGAAAATGACCGAATTCTGTCTTTGTATTCTTTTTCAGTCGGCTTATAGACCTTGTGATCGGTACGCACAAGCTCAAAAGTCATGTGCTGTGTGACTTTCAAAGAAATAGCTGTATCTAAAATAAATTGTACTGGCTCTCGATCTTTGAAATAGCTGTAAATCAAATCCATTTCAGCCTGAATTTCAGGCTTTATCCAAGTGAAACCCTTAAATTTCTCCTGTAATTTTTCTACTTTTTCCCGATCTTTGGCATTAACAATTTTTTGAGATGCTACCCCACACTGCAAATTAAAATCTCGTGTCTTAGGAGTAGTGAATAATAAGTGCAGCGTCCATTTGTACTTTTCAAAAACATCACGTTGAACAATACAAGTACAAACTGGATAACCTTTTTCAAGACGATAATTACGCTGTCTTGGAGTGAGCTTTAAATCATAACGTTCTGTGAGTTTTTCAATCAGTCCATCTACACTATTAAAAATAGTTTTAGTCTCACCATTTATCCAATCCTCATATTCTTTCCAGTCAATTTTGGCATAAAAATATGCTCCATTAGCAACATGGTCAGCGATTCTTTGCATAGTAAATTTTGAGTGTGGGCTATATACAATCATCGTTATTTATGTAATGAAGGGATTTTACATAAAAATAGCCCATTTT
>CALBHK010000423.1 GCA_937894565.1 uncultured Chlamydiae bacterium | reverse complement strand
AGCCATGCGCGAGCCGACCAAAAAGAGCGGCTGACTATAAAAAAGAGCCGACTTGGCAGTTGTAAAACAAAGAGCAAAGAGGGCGTAAAGTAAAAAGACAAGATGCATAAAAAATCTCTTAACTTAAGTGCAATCATTCTACCAAATTTCTTATTTAAAAGAAAGATCAACTATGCTATGATAAGCTCATTCGTTATTCATAAAATGAGATGGAAACTTTATGCACCAAAAAGAACAGTTTATGTCCCAGGAAAAGATGTCCCAAGACAGGATGGCTCAAGAGGGGGAATCTGCATCTAGTAACTATGAAATGAAATATTATGGATTCCATGCTTGTCAAACATTATGGCTAGAACGTCCTGAAGATATTATTAGAGCTTATATTGAACCGTCCAAAATCAAAGCTTTCGCCGCTCTTCTTAAATGGTGCGCTCAAAACAAAAAAGCCTACCATGTTGTGGACAATGAAGCCATTTCACGTGTGACACATTCTACCCACCACGAAGGCATCTGCCTGCTGGTTAAAGAGCGCCCCCCCATCTCATTCGAAGAAGTGCTTAACAAGCTGCAGACTATGCAGGAAACATCCACTCTTGTTTATTTAGATGGTGTAGAAGATCCGCATAATATTGGCTCTATCATGCGCACAGCTGCTTATTTCGGCGTAGAATATATTATTGGCGATATGGCAAAACTTCCTAAAATGTCTCCTTCTGCCTATCGGGTTGCCAAAGGAGCTGGCGAACTGGTCCAGCTAGTGCCGCTGCGCAGTCCGATTAATGCAATTAATGCCCTTAAATCTTTGGGATACGAACTGATTGCCACTTCTCAAAAAGAGGACTGCCATAATGTGCATGAATTTGAATTCCGCGACAAAACCATTCTTGTGGTAGGAAATGAAACGAAGGGAATTTCGAGCGAAATTGAAAATCATGCCGATGAGGTGATCAACATCCGCGGATCGCAAAAAATTGAAAGTCTAAATGTTTCAGCAGCCACAGCAATCTGCTTGTCTGAAATCTGGCGCTGCAATCATACCAATGCGGCATCTGGGAACGAAAGCAATTAACTCTCCCAGGCTTTGCTAACCCCTCCGGGGTGGCGCTACAGCCTGGGCTAATACCCGTCATCCCTCCGAGATTTGTAAATTAAATATTTTAAAAAAATGTGTTTCTGTTTATTTTCGACCCCTATTCAAATAAGGAATGGGGAGGCGTTAATAAAAACGCCTTCAGTGAAATCCCTTGATCTCCGACCAACAAAATTCTATCCGGATTAAATTGTTTTACAAAAGAATCTATTCCGGAATGCTGAATAAATTCTTGACCACTTTTAACCTCTATAGCAATCATTTTATTCCCTAATCTAAGAACAAAGTCGACTTCCTTATCCCCTTCTCTCCAGTAAAAAAGCTCTATCTGCGTGCCTCGAGTGCCATTCAATAAATGGGCTCCTACAGAGGATTCTATTAATCTTCCTAAAAACACACGATCTGACATAGCTTCAAGGAAGGTTTTTCCGGACTGTACGCTCATAAGCGCATTATTATAGACAGCAAATTTAAGGCTTGAACCCTTACGCATAGAACAAAATATCGCTTACTTTGGAGCCCCCAAGCGGCTTGACGCAGCTTTCATAGTGTGCGGCTTAACGCAGCTTTCATAGTGTGCGGCTTAACGCACGCCAAAAAGGTGATGTTTTTAACGTCTAGAAGGCTCGCGTCAAGCCGCTTCGCCAAAAGCTTCCGCCCAAGCCGCAGCACTCCAAAATGTATAATAATTTTTTTAATTTGACAACATTGAGCGTAAGCGTGTGGCTACATGCTTTTGCCGCTTCGCGGCTTAAAAATATTTTTTGCCACCAGAAAAAGTCACGCCCCTTTCATGGAGGGTGTAAACAAAAGTGTTGGCAAAATTTTTCTTACGCAGCCCTCTCTGACTCC
>CALBHK010000422.1 GCA_937894565.1 uncultured Chlamydiae bacterium | reverse complement strand
AGTTCAGACGTGTGCTCTTCCGATCTTTTCAAAATTTGAATGAAGAAAGATTTATTGAGTATTTGACAAAACAATTTCCCTCCCCAAGCCCTATTGTGGGAATTGGCGATGATTGTGCGGTCATTCCTACAGAACGAGGGCCTACAGAACAAGGCATGGCATGGCTTGTCACGACAGATGCATTGGTTGAAGGGGTGCACTTTTTAAAAGATCAGATCGCAGCGACAGATCTTGGATACAAGACAGTTGCTGTCAATGTCAGTGATATAACTGCTATGGGAGGCGAGCCAAAGTATGCCTTTTTATCGATAGCACTTCCAAGGGAAGTGAACAGCACATGGATACACAACCTCATCCAGGGAGTGAAAGCGGCTTGTGAGAAATGGAATATCCTTCTTTTAGGAGGCGATACGGTTGGATCAAAAAGAGATATTTTTCTCAATCTTACTTTAATGGGTTGTGCCATTACAGAGAGAATAAAATACCGTCATCAAGCCCAAGTTGGGGATGTCATCTGTGTGAGCGGGTATTTGGGTGACTCAGGAGGAGGATTAAAAGCCCTTCAAGAGAAAATAAGAAAAACAGAGGATGTTGAATATCTTCTTCGCGCGCATTTTCATCCTGAACCTGATCCTAAACAGGGGGCATGGTTAGCTGCGTACAATGCATTGCATGCCATGATGGATATTTCAGACGGGTTAGACTGTGATTTGAGACGACTGATCAAAAGCTCTCACAAGGGAGCCATCATCGAAACTTCTCAATTACCCATCTCCGTGCCACTTACTCTAGTCAGTTTAGAAAACAAATGGGACTCTCTTGAGCTTGTATTGACCGGTGGAGAAGATTACTGCTTGCTTTTAAGTGTTTCTGCAGATGATTTTGAATCTGTTCAAAACTCCTTTCAAAACACATTTAAATCACCTCTGTTCAATATCGGCCATATCACCGATCAAACGGATCAGCTCATCTACAACAAACATGGAGAGGTCATTCAAATGCGTTATACAAATTTTGACCATTTTTAATAGGATATTACCGTGAAAAACGATCCATTCTACAAAGTTCTTTCAATTGCAGGATTTGATGGAAGTGGCGGAGCTGGTATTCAGGCAGATCTTAAAACATTTTCTGCGTTAGGATGTTATGGAACCACAGCCTTAACGGCAATTCCAGTTCAAAATACCATCGGAGTGCGCTCGATTTATGACATCGCAACTACATGTGTAGAAGAACAGATAAAAGCCATCTTGGATGATATGCAGATGGATGCCGTAAAAATAGGCATGCTGCACCGTCAAGATATCATTAACTGTGTTGCGCAAATTTTATCTGATTACAACGTCAGAAATATCGTATTAGACCCAGTCATGGTAGCAAAAAGCGGAGATAAACTTTTGCAGCCCGAAGCCATTGCTACAATGAAGAAAAGCCTCTTTCCCATCAGCACCGTATTAACCCCTAATTTATTAGAAGCTTCGGAGCTATTGGGAAGAGAAATCAGAACCAAAGATCAAATGGAACAAGCAGCTATTGATTTACTTGAAATGGGTCCTCAGGCAGTTATTGTAAAAGGAGGACATTTGAATGGTAATTGTGACGATTGTCTAGCTTTGAAAAATCCTACGGTCCACATACAATGGCTTTCAGCACCAAGAATTCAAACAAAAAACACTCATGGAACAGGATGCACATTCTCAGCAGCGATAGCCTCTTTTTTGGCAATGGGTTTTACTATTTTTGATTCCGTCAGCCGAGCAAAGGCTTATCTAACAAAATCCATTAAAGCCGGAGCCCATATAAAAACGGGTCAAGGAAATGGACCTGTTCATCACTTTCATCATTTATGGAATTTCTTATCTTCACAAAAAGGAGAGGACAAATGAAATTTTCAGACACTCTTTGGCAGCATACAGCTCCCATTTACCAAAAAATCATCAATCACTCCTTTAATGTTGAATTAGCTCAAGGGACGTTAGATCCCGAACGCTTTCTATTCTATATGGAGCAAGATGCCTATTATTTGATTAGCTTTTCTCGCGCCTTGGCAAGTATTGCAGCCAGGTCGGATTCCTCTAAGATCATCCAGCGTTTTTTAAATTTTTCCTTGGGAGCCCTTGTTGCAGAACGGGAGTTGCACGCCCATTTTTTACCCCCAAACTGCAATTGTGATCATATTGAACCTTCTCCTGCTTGTATGGCCTATACCCAATATCTAATCGCAACGGCTGCAACAGATCCTTTGGAAGAGGCTATAGCTGCGGTCTTGCCTTGCTTCTGGATTTATAGAGAAGTAGGGCTCCATATTGCTGCGCACGTCACTGAAAATAACCCCTATAGACGCTGGATAGAGACATACTCTAGCCAGGAATTTTCAGATGCAACTGATCTGGCCATTTCTATTTTTAATGAGATGGCAGGCAAATGTTCTACAGAGACATTAGCACGTATGAAAAATGCCTTTGAATATAGCTCACTTTTCGAGTGGCATTTTTGGGATGATGCCTATCACATGATTGTTTTTCGAAAAGCTTATACGAGGAAAATATGAGCCATTCCTTTTAAGCTTCTAACTAGGAAATCAACACGGAAGAAGACGGAAGTCAAGTATTTCCGTGTTAATTTTTTCTCAATCATTTGTTAAGCTAGGAATATCACGCGGCTCGTCTCAGAGGCAAAGGGGCTTAATTAAAATCAGCTCACTTATTTAATAAATTCTTTTTCTTCTCCAAAAGCTTCCTGCGAAGAGCTTCTTTGATTTTTTCTTCATTCCCTGTTATTAAATTGTGCAAACCATTTGTCACCTCATGCAAAGAATCAAGAGTTGTTCCCAGCTCTTTCATCACTATGATCTGTTTGGTCACTAACTGAGTCTCTTTCTGTATCGATTTGTCTAATTGTTGGAAAACATGTTTCAGCACAAAGCCTCCAAAGACTAATTTTTCAATTTCAAGAGCGACTTCGGGCGGGGCCAAAGGTTCTTTTAGGTGAGCCAGAGGACTTAAGTTATAAACAGCCTCAAAACCGCCTTTATGGAGATTTTCGATGAGAAACTGTGGAAAAGAGGATAACGCGCCATGATACATTTGTCTGTTTTTAGCCGATTCCCAATCTATACAGATGGCTTGATGATATTCTTTTATAGTCTTGAATGGATCGATATACCATTGGTCTCTTCCTTTGAGAAAAAGGAATCTGAGGTCCTCTACATATTTTGCAGTGATCTGATCTTGAAGGTACGGTGATAGAATTTTCTTTCTTTTCTTTTTTCTTCCAATCCCCAATATCCTGAAAAACCGTTTGATCGTTCGTCCTGGGGCGCGTACGATTGCTTTAAAAAAGGCAGTGCTTGTTTTTATAGGATCTTTGATCAGAGAACGCATGAGATGGTAGACGTCTTTTACACAATCGACTGGTGCCGTGAAAAGACCTAAAATTTGTTTCTTAGGATCTTTTCCAAATTCATCTAACCAGATCACACTCTCCATGACAGCCAAAACAATCCCCACCACATAAAGCGCACCTGTGACGGAAGAGGTCAAGCATGTTGTCCCCTGGAGAAAAGTTGTACCGGAACTGATGAGTTTTTCTGGAGCTTTGAGCAGAATCTGAATTTTATCGATAGGTACAGCAAGCAATTCCGACACAATGACCATTGGGCTTCTTCTAGGGTCTAAGGCCAGCGCACCGATAATGCGTCTGATCTTTTCAATCTCCTCAATAACTGGTTTTATTCCTGTCATCGATTCTGCATAATGAACCAATTGATCAATAAATAAAGAGAGATTAGGGTCAATGGGAGCTTGAATAGGATTAGCAAAAGGGGCCGTAAGATCTTGAAGTTTTTCTTGCATAAGAATTTGGGGCTTATATTCTTGCAAAAATTCAGATTTCACCAACCCCTCTGTCTGATCCCAACTCCAGCCTTTAAACTGGTTGGACTGGGTCGAAAATATTTCTCCTTCTTTGATGGCAAGAGGATGCAACCGGTTAAATCCCATTCCAGTAGTCCCCACTAATCCGAAAAAATTGGGAACGCCGGATATTCGAGGAGAAACTTTAATTTCAAAATGATGGGAAACTTCGCCGGGAAATTTAGTGATTCTGGGAGGGCACTTGATCTCTTTATATAATTTAGCAAACACTTGTGAGATTTTTTCATTCCTAGCCCAAAAAGAAATGGTTACACTAGAAACATTGTTTTTTTGAGCCAGATCTTTAATGATCTTGGCAGCTATAAGACTAGCTGACGACATTGATTTTGCTAAATTCGGCTTCCAACCTATTCCACCCCCAATCTCTCCGATCCACATAACTTTAGTATGCATCTTGTCTAGGCTCGATCTATAATAATAAAAACCAAGGCTGATCTCATTTCCATGACTCTTCCAAGATGTGGCGAAATATCTTGGATCCATTCCCAATTTTTCGAGAGCTTTGTCTGCAAAATAGGTAGGAATAGGGCGCGCTTTGCTAAGTATTTTTCCAAACAACTGACCTACTTTTCCCCCTCCCCACATCCCTAAATAGCTCAAATTATGAGACATGCTATCGAAAAATGATTGTGTCTCTTCTTTAGGAATTCCATACTCTTTTAAGAAGCTTTCCGATAAGTCGGTACGGGCTTTTTTGATCTCTTTAGTGACTTTTTCATAAAGAGAGGCTACCAGTTCTTGTGTCACTATCGGCTCAATGGCTTTAGAAATCACCATCTCCACAACTTCGCAAGAGAACTTTGTAATTGCAGTAGAGTCGCATATTTTTTCAATGAGCGTCGAAAGCCCTCTGGCAGGCAGGCTAATGAGATAAGCATTAAACATCCCCTGCTGAAGACAGCTTTTTTGATACTTCTTAAGATCTTCCGCATTTCTGGGAACATAAATGAGGTCTATATCGCAGGGGATCATATTTTTATCTTCCTAAAGAATAGACTTAAAAAAAATCAAAAGTTTCTCAACATCACCCTTAAGAACCTTAATATCGACATCTTTTTGATTGAATTTTTTTTCCAAAGTTTCGCACTGCAATTTGAAAGATTGATAATTAGTGCCCTGTTTTTTGGATATACTCATAGCCAATTGATTTACATTAGAAACGGCTGTTTGTAATAACTTCAGCTCATTGACAATCTGACTCGTCGTGAGAAGAGGAGCCTTCAGAATGCATATTTTGGTGACAACTTGAGGTCTATAATAAAGTCCCGCTGCTTGCTTTGTTCTTTCTTGAAGCTCAGATTTTTGAGCATAATGTCTTACAACGTCTACTGAGGGTAGATTATAAAAATCTTTCCATCCTCTTCCAAAGCTTTTAAGGTTTCTCCACAATCGTGTCATTACCCATACAGATCCATCCTTCTCTGTAATTTGATACGAAAAATGATGCCAAATTTTTCGCCCTTTTTTAGCGTTCATGATGCCGTTATGTTCATTTATTATTTTAATACACGCAATGGTTTTTATTTGCTCCATATTACATCCTCCCTTGTTTAAAATCAGACGCACAACTATGTCTGCATGCAAAAATTTACCATAATTATAAATAAAAATACAGAATTTTTTAGAAGAAAAATTATATCAAAAACGATTTCGCTCTTCATTGAAATTAAATACAATTTCGACCATTATCTACATGAGAAATAGGTTAATCATGTTTTATTATATTAATTATTTTAACGATTTAATCAGATCAGGATCCATTTTTTGGTTTTGCGCGCTTAGCGGATCGGGTATGTTTTTGATCCAATTCATCCTTAATATTTTTGGTGGCTCAGAGCAAGACGGCTTCGATAGTGGCGATGCTACCGACACAAATGATGTAACAGACGTTAAAAAATTCAAATGGCTTTCTATCCAGACCATTACCGGATTTTTGATGATGTTTGGGTGGACAGCGATTACATGTCAAAGCGAATTTGAACTTCAAAATACGACCACAATGGGGATTTCTATTGCTTCAGGTATTTTTGCAGCTCTCCTTATTCAATCTATTTTCAAATTTGCAAAAAAACTTCAAAGCTGCGGAAACTCTTATAGAATTGAAGATGCGATTGGAAAAGAGGCTTATGTCTACCAAAGCATCCCAAAAGATGGATGTGGCAAGATCTCGATTTCACTGCACCACTTTACTCACGAAATTGATGCCGTTTCTTACAACTCTCAAGAGCTATCTTCGTTTACACGCGTAAAAATTATTGAAAAAAAAGACGATAACACGGTTATTGTCGCCCCACTATAAAAAGGTATTTATGTTTGACATTTCATATTTAAGCATCACTGTAGGAGCTTTTCTTCTATTCTTATTCTCGACAATATTTTTTCTAGCCAAATTATATCGCCGATGCCCCTCTAACAAGGTTTTAGTTGTTTATGGCCGTGTAGCAGGCAGTAAGACTGTCCAATGCTATCATGGTGGAGGAACATTCATCTGGCCTTTGATTCAAGGGTATGCTTTTTTGGATTTAACACCCCGTACTATCCATATTCCCCTAAAAGGAGCTCTTTCTCATCAGAATATCCGCGTGAACGTGCCCAGCACATTTACAGTAGCTGTGGGCATCACCCCGGATGTCATGAACAATGCCGCTGTGAGGATGCTAGACTTAGGCCATAAAGAAATTGAGTCTATGGCGACAGAAATTATTATCGGGCAGCTCCGTTTAACAGTTGCTTCATTACGGATTGAAGAGATCAACCAAGACAGAGAGCGTTTTTTGGAATCCATTAAGAAAAATATCGAACCCGAACTTCATAAAATCGGACTCACTTTGCTTAACGTCAACATCACAGACATCACCGATGAGTCAAATTACATCGAAAGCATTGGAATGAAGGCCTCTTCCATGGCTGTGAACCAGGCTAAAGTGGATGTCGCTGAGCAAGAAAAACAGGGAGATATTGGAAAATCACTAGCAGAAAGAGACCGAAGAGTCTCTGTTGCCTCCTATAACGCCGAAGCTGTTAAGGGAGAAAATGATTCCAAAGCTCAAATGGCATTGACAAATGCTATGTTAGCTGAAAAAGAAGCAGAAGCTGCTCAGAGAAGCCAAGTGGCTAAACAAAATGCCGAAGCGATGATTCAAAGAGCTCGCGCTCTGGCTCAAACGCAACTTTTAGAAGCTGAGCAAATTGTCCCTCAAGAAATTAATAAGCGAAAAATGCAAATTGATGCAGAGGCAGAAGCACAAAGCAAGATCATCATCGCACGCGGTGAAGCGCAAGCCATTCTATCCATTAAACAAGCTGAAGCAGAAGGCATTCAGAAGCTTTTAGATGCCAAGGCCAAAGGCTACAAACAACTCTTCGAAGCATGCGGAGAGGATGCTAAAAGCGCAGCTACGATGCTGTTGATAGAGAAACTTGAAGAGATTGTAAAACTTCAAGTAGAAGCAATCAAAAACATAAAAATTGATAAAATCACGGTGTGGGATAGTGGTAGTACAGAAGGGAAAGGATCGTCAACATCCAACTTCATTAGCCAATTTGCAAAATCACTACCAGCCCTGCACGACATCGCCTCTCTAGCTGGACTAGAGCTGCCTCAGTATCTTGGGCAAATTAGTCAAAACTCCCCCCTTAAAGAACAGAATGATAAAATTATAAACAGCGTTATCTCTAATTAAATTCTTAGCGCATCAAGCCAACATTCAGCTCTTAAAAGGTTCTAAGGGAATAGACCTCTTACGCAATTACGCAAGAGGTCTAATGCAGATTGAAGCTGTAAGAGCACGTTCAATAGACTTCTTGCGTAATTAGCTTTGCTTGAAAAAATTGATATTTTTTGAGCAGATTTATTGGTAAATTTGGAGGGCATATGCGGGCATATGGCCGAGAAATTTAACGATAAAGATGCCAAAAAAGGCAATTTTAGCAAGCAAATGTAATTACGCAAGAAGTCTAATTAAACAATATTCCTTATGACGAGAGATATGCTTGGGATTAGCTTTAAATGAATGGCTATAACTCAGGCCTTCAGCCTGAGATATTTTTCTACATGCGACCTAGGGCGTTGCCCTAGGCTTTTATATTTCAGGGCGTTGCCCTGATAACTGATTACACAATGACCTGAGTAAAATGAATTTATGATTTAAATTTTAAAACGAGGGTAAATAATCATAAAAACACCAAGCAACAGATCATTCGCAATGCCGGTAAACTGCAATGTTCGATTCGTTAGATTATAAAGAGATTGGCATTTTGTAGTTCCCCCTACCACCCCTGTAATTAAAGCAGCAACAAGAGCCAACGGTGCAACAAGCAATGCAATAGCCGCATCAGCGACTCTGGCGGTAGCAACGGCTATCAAAAACCCAACAGAGAGCAGACGAGAGCTCACTTGGCGATAAAAACAGTTAGAGCCTTCTTTAAAATAATATCTAATCAGAGGTGTCATATTCTCCCAAACAAAACTGGATAGAAACCCACGCTCCCTTCCTAGGATATTTCGATTTATAACAACTGTACGATCCATTGCAAAATCATTAAAATCGATTTGCGGATTCAAAACTTTTAAAAACGCCTGATACGGACGTGTTATAATATGGCTTATAGAGAAAAAATGATTTTTAAAACTATCGTTTATAAAACAGCATACTGGAATGAATAAAGCTGCCACTAAACCTAAAATAACATCTAAAGCTGTAGCAATAACGCATAAAGGCGTTGCTATAGTAAAGAGAAACCTAGAAAGCACATGTTTTTTTACACAATTGGTACCTTCAGCATACGTTTCCGTCGGATCAAGGAGCTTTTCCCTCAAAAGTTGTTCATAAAAAACACCTTGGGTTCTTATTTCTTGAAACATACATTCCACTCCTTATTAGTTTAATAATTTAGCAGATAATAACAAGAAATTGATTAAAAATGCAATTAAAATATTAAGATATTTTATTCAGAAAGCCATTCTATAAAAAGCTCATTTTGACGTATAGGATCAAAGCAAGATTGCTCTACCCTCTTATGCAAGTCCTGCGCCCCTTCTTCTTGAGCGCAGCGCAGCCACCCCACAGCTGCTTGAACCTCCTTTAGTACAGCATGGGCAGCCGCATTCATCCAGGCTGTTTCAGGGGAAGGAAATTCGCGAAAAAGCTCATCCCCCATCTCTTTAACAGTGTCCCATTGAGCGGCATGATAAGCAGATGTAAATAATAAATAGCGCAAAACACCCTCTAATTCATTCTTTAATGGTTTTAAAAGATCATAAGCATGTTTAAACTCTCCATGATCGGCATGGATTTTTGCCATTTCTTCTGTTGCTGTCCGGTATAAAATCCCAGACTTAGCTAAATGACGTATCTCTTGTAGCTCTTCTAAAGCGGAAGAGATATACCCTGATAAGATCATTTTTTTTGCTTTTTCAAATTTCTCCTGAAACTTCGTTTCCCGATCCGCTAAAGAAAGACCTTTTACCGTCTCCCAATACCGATAGCTATCTGTGGCAAAAAAGATAAATAAAATACCAGGAATCATCATGTTATATAAAAAAAAGAGAGCGCTCACCCCGATAGAAAAGAAGACACTAAGCATTGCTGCCCATTTAACCCCCCTGATGCCAAAAAGACTTTCCAAACCAATACGCAGCAAATGCCCTCCATCCAAAGGGAGCACAGGAAAGAGATTCACTACTGTCCAAAAAATGTTTACAATCACAGAAATCGTTAAAACATCTTTTAATAGATCCGCAGGGTCTATGACAACAAGCAAAAAATAAGAAAGGGCGCCTAGCGTCAAGCCAATAAGAGGTCCATTAAAGACAACAAAAAACTCCTGCCATAAGTTGAGCTTTTTTTTCCCGGTATGGCTGGTAAGTCCTCCAAAAGCCATTAGTTGAATCGAACATTTTTGTCCATATAATGAGGCAGTGATTGCATGTCCATATTCATGCAAGAGGATTGAAAAAGTAATGATCATCCCCCAGACCATGGTCCCAAAAATAGCATGCGTGTGCAAATAACCAATGAGTCCCACCATCAATAGAAATAGCGGATGGATTTTTACTGGAATTTTTTTAATGCGTGCTAACAAGAGATCTCCTTTAAAGTTAACGCCATATCAGCGGGACTAAGGGCCACGCACACACCGGCTTTTTTTAATGCTGTTATCTTATCCTTTGCACTCCCTTTTCCGCCAGAAATAATTGCTCCCGCATGTCCCATCCGGCGCCCAGTTGGCGCACTTTGACCTGCAATAAAAGCTGCTATCGGCTTTTTTCCATACTCTTTTATCCACAACGCAGCCTCTTCTTCCGCTTCGCCTCCAATTTCACCGATCATCAAAATAGAATGTGTGTCTGGATCTTTCTCAAACTCTTTCAACACATCAATAAAGTGCGTGCCATTTAAAGGATCCCCCCCAATCCCTACACAAGTAGATTGACCATACCCTGCAAGGCTCGTTTGCCAAACAGCCTCGTAGGTAAGCGTTCCTGATCTAGATACAATGCCTACATGTCCCTTTTTGTGAATATAGCCCGGCATAATGCCAATCTTACACTCTTGCGGAGTAATGATACCTGGACAATTGGGACCAATTAAACGGCTAAAGGAATTAGAACGAAACGCTTCTTTGACTTTTAACATATCTTTAACTGGAATCCCTTCTGTAATGCAGACAATTAATTCTATTTCGGCATCCAGCGCTTCCAAAATTGCCTCAGCCGCAAAAGGAGGAGGAACAAAAATCATAGTGGCATTTGCTTTTGTTGCTCTTTTTGCCTCTTCAACAGTATCAAAAACAGGAAGTCCTAAAATATTTTGTCCGCCTTTACCAGGAGTGACCCCTCCCACGCACTGCGTGCCATATTCTATACATTGCTGCGTGTGGAACAGGCCCGCTTTTCCCGTGATACCCTGAGTAATGACTTTAGTATGCTTATTGACTAAAATAGACACTAGTTCCTCCTATGAGGTGCTGCTGCATACACTGCTTTTTGTGCAGCATCGGTTAAGTCTTGGGCCACAATAATATTAAGACCAGAATCCTTGAGCATTTTTTTCCCTTTTTCTACATTCGTTCCCTCCATGCGCACAATCAAAGGAACATGGATCTCTCCTTCACTTGCTGTTGCTATAATAGCAGAAGCAATGGTCACGCAGTCCATAATGCCGCCAAAAATATTAACCAGAATAGCGCACACTTTAGGATCGCTTAAAATAATTTGAAACCCTGCCAAAACCCTTTCTTGCGTCGCACTTCCCCCTACATCTAAGAAATTAGCAACCGAGCCTCCATGATATTGAATGATATCCATAGTGCTCATAGCAAGGCCTGCCCCATTCACCATGCAGCCAATAGTGCCGTCCATCGCAATGTAAGCTAAATCATGCTCTTTTGCCTGAGCTTCTGAGGCAGGTAATTGAGAAGCATCATAGTACGAGGCTAAATGTTTTTGTCTAAAGAGGGCATTTTCATCAATTGTCATCTTGGCATCAAGGGCCACTATTTTTCCTTCAAAAGTCTCTACCAGAGGATTAATTTCTAACAAAGCCGCATCGCTATGCATAAAAAGGTGGGCAAAATTCTTCAAAAGCTTCATTTTCGCCTCATCATTTTTCCAGTCCCATCCCATTATTTTAGCTATACGAATAAGATGATAAAATTTAAGAGTGCCATCCATCATAATGGGCACATAGGCAATTTTATCTGGGCATTTCTGCGCAATCTCTTCAATTTCCACCCCCCCTTCAGGTGATGCTATGAGCATCGCTTTGCCGCTCTTGCGCTCGATCACTGCTCCTAAATAATATTCTTTTTTAATATCAACTGCCTCTGAAATAAGAACTTGATGCGCCACCATCCCCTCTTTTCCCGTTTGCTCATTGATGATTTTCATTCCCAAAAGTTTTTTGGCGCATTCCACAGCTTCTTCTTGATTTTTCGCAAATAGCACGCCTCCACTTTTTCCCCGGCCTCCGGCATGAACCTGCACTTTGATGACACTTTCCTGCCAACCTTTTTTTTCTAATTTTTGCTTAAGATCCTCTATTTTCGAGGCTACAATAAAATCGGGGACTAAAATTCCCGCTCTTCTTAGCTCTTCTTTGGCTTGAAACTCGTGCAAATGCATTTTTTCCCTTCCTTATAATTATCCCTCACATTAACAAGTAATTTTTTTAAACAAAAGCTTGTCCTTTCTGCTCGACTTTGCTTTGTTTTTATGTAAAAATATCTGTAGAAAACAACTAAAGAGCTTCTATGGTCATTCACTTTCTTAAGTCCAGCTATGAAAAACTAAAATCTGCCCTTAAAAAAACAAGAGCTCATTTAGGTGATCGTCTGCGCACTCTCTTTGGAGGAAAGCTCGACGCCCAGACTTTGGATGAATTAGAAGAATTGCTTTTTCAAGCCGACCTAGGTGCGCGCACAGCGCATGAGCTCACGCAGATGGTGCAGGCGGCCTATCAAAAAAACCCCAAACTTTCCAGCGATGAGATGATTAACCTCATGCGTGAAGAGCTCATTATTCGCATCGGCAAATTTTCCTCTGCTTTAGCTCCTTTCCCCCTGAATTCTCCTCTAGTGATTTTAATTGTAGGGGTGAATGGAAATGGAAAAACCACAACAATTGCCAAGTTAGCGCACCAATTCATTAAAAACGGCAAAAAGGTGCTTTTAGGTGCAGGGGATACTTTCCGCGCGGGCGCGATCGATCAGCTCTCTCATTGGGCAGATGTTGTGAAAGCAGACATTGTTAAAGGCAAGCCTCACTGTGATCCTGCAGCGATTGCTTTCGATGCCACGCAAGCAGCACTCTCGAGAGGAATCGATGCCGTCTTAATTGATACGGCAGGCAGGCTGCATACCAAAACGCCCCTCATGCATGAACTGAGTAAAATCAAGCGCTCCTGCGATAAAGTCATCCCCGGCTCTCCTCACGAAACTCTACTTATATTAGATGCCACAACAGGACAAAACGCCATCGATCAAGCTAAAACTTTTCAACAATACACCCCTCTTACCGGCCTTATCCTAACCAAGCTGGATGGCACAGCCAAAGGAGGAGTGATCGTCAACATTCAAAGAGAGTTAAACCTTCCTGTTAAATTCATCGGCATTGGAGAAGGGGTAGAAGATTTAGAGCCTTTTGATCCTGAGGCTTTCGTAAATAGTATCTTTAGTTAAGTGGTTATTGTTAATAATATGTACATATGTTACACTTATATTTATACAGGAGGTCTTATGCAGAAGGTTAGCTTTGTTGAATTTAGAAAACATCTCTCTGATTACGTGGGACAAGCCCGATTTGCAGGCGAACGCATTGCCGTGACTCATCATGGAAAAGTTGTTGGAGGATTTGTGTCAGCCGACTCTCTAAAACTGCTTGAAGAGATAGAGATGCAAAAAGATATTGAGGCTTTTGATCGCGGAATGAAAAACATGGATAAACACGGCAGCATTTCCTTAAATGAGTTCAAAAAAGAAATCGGACTCGAATAAATGTATACTGTTAAACTAGAGATCAATTTAACAAAAATATGTAAAAAATACTCACTTAAAGACAAAGAAGCTATTTTCAAAGCTCTAAAAGCGTTAGAACTCGATCCTCGCCCTATAGGTGCTATTAAGTTTTCAGGTCGTGATGGTTATAGAATACGAGTGGGCGACTACCGGATTATTTATCACATCAAAGAGGGAATTGCAAAACTCCCGCAAACGCTTTTTTGCGCTTTTGGAAAAATTTGACGTTTGACGTAAATGCCCTACTCTTAAGAGTATGTGAATTTACACCAAACGCCAACTTTTAACAAAATCATCAAAAAGTCGTTTTGGCGCTAGTTTTGCAACTCCCTCCAAAGATAAAGAATTATTAGTTCTTGTTGTTGATCTAGATCGCCGAGCAAATATCTACAAAAAACATTAACTCACACAATTTGACACATTAAAGTAATTATTACTATAATTACTAACGGGAAGTTATATGAAAACTACCCAATTAATTAATTTATTCAAAAGGAGGTTTCTATGACTTCTAAATTAAAATTAATTATACTTGGGGCTATTGTCGCATTAATGACACTGCCCGCACTATCAGAAGCTCAAGCTGTTGTACAGCCTGGCTCTGAAGTGGGTGCATTCTTCTTTTCAGGAGGACACTCAGGTGGACACTATAGGCATCATAGACAGAATTATCGCTACTACAACTCACAACCTTACTATGACAACTACTACTATGATAATAGTGGTTACTATCCTTATTATTATAACAATGATCCCTACTACTACCGTGGTAATGGAATGAATTTTCGTATTAGATTGTAATCAGTAAAAATAATGAAATAATACAAGATAAGAGGCGGGCTGATATTTTTTAAAGAGAGCCTTGCCTCTTTTTGTTACTTCTTTTCTATCATTACGTAACAAGGTAGGATGAGAAAAGAATGACAGGATAGACAGGATCGCCTTCGGCGGCAGGATAAGCAGGATAATTATACTTCATAGGATTAATCCCTCTTTTTTTTCTAAAAAACAAAGAAGGTAAAATTTTATACTTTATCTTATCTAGTATAATTATCCTGCCTATCC
>CALBHK010000421.1 GCA_937894565.1 uncultured Chlamydiae bacterium | reverse complement strand
GAAAAAACAGAGACAAAATGAAAGAGATTTTTAAAAACAAAGACTATTTAACACCAACATTAAAAAAAATCATTTACAATCAATGAGAAATTGAATTTATACAGATCCCCCCAAAAACTACAATTGCAATTTTAGGGGCTACTTTGTTCACACTATTGATTTTTCTGAATTACTCCCCTTACGCGCTCATAAGTTCTTTTTCATCGCGAAGCGATCGAAAAGAATTTATGAACATGTGCGTAAGGGAATAAGTTACTCTGCTGATTCTTCTCTTGGCTTCTGCTGACGCTTTTTAAGGAAAAACAACAAGGGACATCCCGTAAAGCCGTACTGCTCTCTAAATTGATTATAAAGATAACGGCGATACCCTTCTGTAAAGAGGTCTGGATAATTGATAAAGAAGATAAAACGCGGAGGCACTGTATCCACCTGCGCCATATAGTAAATACGCAGTCTTTTGCCGCCCACCATAGGGGGATGGTTTTTTTGTATCGCCGCTTCCAAGAATTTATTTAATTGGTGTGTGGTGATGCGTTTACGACTTTCGGCTACAACAGTCTCGACTTCTGGGAAAATTTTATCTAAATTACGTCCTGTTAAAGCTGAAATAAAAATTTTAGGACAATGCGCTAAAAAGAAGGCGTCTTCTTCGATAGCGCGCATGCAATGTTCCATGCGAAAGCCCTTGACCAAATCCCATTTGTTAAGCAAGATGATGCATCCTTTGCCCGCCTCTTCAATCATATTGGCAATTCGTTTTTCTTGCTCTGTTAATCCTGCATTGGAATCTAAAATCAGCAAACAGACATCGGCACGCTCAATAGCTCTTTGTGTTCTTACAGCGGCAAACTTATCAACCGCTTCGTGTTCCGATTTCTTTCTGCGAATCCCCGCTGTATCAATCAGTTGATACGTCTTGCCATCTACAGTGTAATTGACATCGATAGAGTCTCTGGTCGTTCCGGCAATTTCACTCACGCAACAGCGCTCTTCACCAAGCAATTTATTAAGTAAAGAAGATTTGCCTACATTGGGACGGCCTAAAATTGCCACCTTGATAGCATCTGTATTTTCTTCTACTTCCTCTATTTCTTCGGGAAGCTGTTCCATTAATGCTCCCATAAGCTCTGCGATCTGAAAGCCATGGTTAGCTGAAACAGGTACTATTTCGGGAATGCCTAGACGATGAAACTCATGCATCATCCCCACTTGTGTATGATGGTCCACTTTATTCACTGCCAATACAACAGGTTTATGAGTGCGTTGAAGCACTTTAGCCACTTCAAAATCCAATTCATGCGCTCCCAGCTGACCATCGACAACTAAGATCAAGCCATCTGCCTCTTCAATGGCAATTTCTGCCTGTCTTTTAATCTCTTCGTTAAAAACGGCAAGAGAGCGCGCATCAATCCCGCCCGTGTCAATTAATTCAAAAGGACGGCCAAAATAATCGCCTTCGGCGTATAAACGGTCCCGTGTCACACCTTCAGCCTCATCCACAATGGAGATCCTCTTGCCGACTATGCGGTTAAAAAGGGCCGATTTGCCCACATTAGGGCGCCCGACAATTGCAATTTTTGTTTTTTTGGACATTTTTTCTACTCACGCAAATAATTGAGCATCAGTATAACAGCTTGGTTGTTTTAAACATAGACTCATCTTAAATCGAAGGATGTAAACAAAAGTGTTGGCGGAAAGAAAAGAAAAACAAGATAACAGGATCACCTCCCCAAATGCTTTGGGGGGGGTGGCAGGATAAAAACTCTTAGTAAGATTTTTTTTCCTGCCTAAAATCAAAAAACATTTAACCTAAAAATTCTACTTAATTCTTTATCCTGCCACCCCCCAAAGCATTTGGTGAGGTGATCCTGTCATCCTGTTTTTCTTGCTGGTTTCAGCTTTATTTTTTCTTAACAAAAAAAACATAGACTTACCAGAATAATAAATAAGGTGCTCTTTATGGAAAATATATATGAATTTACTACAATGGGCTCCGTTATGATGCTCAAACCATCTCAATATGGTGTGCATTATTTATCTTGTCTCATCAATGAAAAAGCGGGAGAAGATAGCAAACTCGGAAAGCTTGGCTCTCATGCCATTCAATTCTTTCAATTTCCTGCAGTTGTTTTGGATAAAGTCATTCAAATCATAGCTACTCCTATTTTCTGTATCATCGGCAATACTTATGAAGTAATTAAAAATAGAGATGCTAGCTCGGCCATTACTTTAATTTTTAAATTACCTTTTCATCTTTTAGGAAACGTAATATTGTTAATTCTTTACAATACAATAACCATCTTAACTCCCTTATTGACACCCATTATGAGCATCATAAAAGGGGCTGAAGCTGGAAGTCTATTTTTTAGCTATCGTAATAATAACCTAATGTTGGTAAAATGGGGTCTGAAAAACCAAAGGAAAATCCTAGTTTTTAATATTCTACCCACTCAAGAACGGTTTAATTTAAAAACCTTCAAAGAGCTGAGTTACTTTGCAGCCTATTGTATTTGAGTTCATAAAATTCCATCCTTGGGGCCAACAAAAGCTCAAATATTTGAAATCGAAGTCAGCCCTTTATTATAAAGACTTTATTTGTTATAATTAACTTTAATATTACATAGTATAATTTTTTCATGAGACACATTACAGAAGACATTTCTTTTTCCCCTCTTTTTGAAGAGCTTAAGGGCTATTCAGGGGCTAAATTCTATCAGGATGCCGTATCGGCTTTTGGGGTGGCTCTAGTTACCATCCCTCAAGCAATGGCCTATTCTTATGTTGCAGGCCTCCCCTTTAGTGCCGGTATTTTTTCTGTTCTCATTTCAGCTGTGATCTGTGCTCTCATGAGCACCTCACGCTACTTAATTATCGGTCCCACTAATTCCATGGCCCTTTTGATTCAACTAGGAACGATGGAGATCATGCACAATTTTTATAGAGACATGGCAGGCAGCGAACGAGAACTAGCCGCTCTTGGAGTTGTCACGCTGCTGGGAGTTTTGGTTGGGCTTTTTCAATTTTTGGTCGCTCTTTTTAAAATGGGAAGGCTTATTCAATTTGTCAGCCACTCGGTTGTCACAGGCTATTTAGCAGGTACTGCATGCGCTGTCTTGATTGGCCAATTGCCTACTTTTTTGGGAATAGAGCTTCCGGGCAACCTACAATCGCTGCTCTCACGTATCTACTACATAGCCTTTCATGCAAGTGAAATCCACCTTCCCACCTTCATTACCGGGGCTATCTCCCTCTTTTTAATTCTGATGATTAAGCGCGTGAATACCAAGCTACCTTCTGCCGTCCTCATGTTAGTGATTGTAGGTGTTTTAGTGCATCTGCTTGGCTTTTCTAGCTATGTCGAAACAAGCTGGCTCCAAGACCAAAGCGGCTACGAAATGGGAAAAGTAGCACTGGTGGGCGATCAGGTTAGTTTTGAAGGCATCATTCCTCACTTCACACTTCCCTACTTTGATGCAGAACTTTTAAGCCATGTCATTCCCATCGCCTTTGCTATTGCTCTATTAGGAGCCTTAAGCTCTGCATTAGTAGCCAAAAACATCTCTTCTTTATCTGGAGAGCGCATCTCTGTTAATCAAGAAATTTTAAGCCTGGGCACTGCCAATATGATAGGGAGCTTGTTCGGCGCCATGCCATCAGCTGCCAGCCCCACGCGCTGCACCATGCTCATGAATACAGGCGCTAAAACTCGTCTAGCAATTATCTATTGCTCCCTATTTGTAGGCATCATCGTCGCGGCTTTTGAATTTATTATTTCGCGTGCGCCCCTGACTGCTTTATCAGCAATTATCTTTGTTTCTGCCACGCAAATTGTCAGCTTTAAGCAATTTCTGCTCTGCCTTAAAGCGACACGCGCAGACAGACTTGTCACTCTTGCCACTCTTTTAACCTGCCTTGTGCTTAGCCTGGATGTCGCCTTTTATATTGGTGTCGCTATCTCTATTACTCTCTATTTGCAAAAAGCTGCCGTGCCGCAGCTCATTGAATGCGCATTTGATAATTCAGGTAAAATTGGAGCCTTTAAAAACGAAGATCGAGACCATTTAAAAGAGATTCGCGTGATTAATGTGCATGGAGAGCTCTTTTTTGGGGCTGCCGATCTATTTCAGTCCGCAGTCAAAGCGCTCACAGAGCATGACAACTACACGCAAGTGATGATTTTACGGTTAAAAAATGCAAGAGACATAGATGCCACCACCTGCTTGGCTCTACAGCAACTGCACGCCTATCTTAAAAGCTCTAAGCGTCATCTTATCTGCTGCGGCATCACGCATCTAAGTTGGGAAATTTTATCTGAGTCGGGCACAATGGATGTCTTAGGAAGGGATAATTTATTTATTTTAGATGAGTTACACCCTCAGCTCTCCCTTAAAAATGCTCTGCAAAGAGCCAACGCACTCGTTAAACCAATGCAAGATCCCCTTCCCCAAACTGAAGCGATACCCGAACAAGCCCTGTCTCTTCAATCTTCATAAAATCTTAAGGATTTTTATTTCATTTGATTTCGTTAATTAATGTGATCGCATCCTGATAACGTTTAATAACAGAAGAAATGATATCTAAGCGGTCATCTTTTTTACAACATTCATGAAGTTGCAAGATAAGTTGTGGGAACATGGAATTACTTTGTAAAAGTAGCAACGCCAAGCAAGCTTCCCCTAGCACATCTGCTCCTACATCATTTCCAATAATTGATTTAATTTCTTGAACATATTTAATAGATATTAAATCTGCAAATTGTTTTAGTGATATTAATTTCAAAACATCAGCATCTATTTTTTTAGCTAATTTAACAAACCCTGGATTTATTAAAAATTGTTTTAAATCACATTCTTCTTCAGATGAAACTTTGTCCAGATATTTATTCCTGTTTACTTGGAATGTTTCATCCTGAACAATTTTAACAAGAGGTTCATTTGGAATAAGCTTGATAGCTAACATCTTTTGTATTTTTATTTGCGATAAAATCATTTTTGATTGATTACTTAACTGCTTATTATTTTTATTTTTACTCTCACTAATATATGTCTTAATCAACCTAAAAACGGCAGTTAAACAGCTCCGCACCAACGAAAAAATGTGAGTTTTCCTC
>CALBHK010000420.1 GCA_937894565.1 uncultured Chlamydiae bacterium | reverse complement strand
GGAAATGACCCTGTATTATTAATACAGGGTCATTTCCGATCGATTCAACCGCGAGAGCTTTCGCGAGTCCAAACATTTAATTTATTCATACACACTTCCTTACGGATTTTAAGCTTTAAGATTTCTCTTCCGTGGCGCGTGTTTTTTGATAATAGCGCTCAATACCTTCGGCAATGAGCTCTATATCATCTGTCACAACCATCAGATCCATATCTTCCTGGCTCAGGCACTGCATCGCTAAAGGTACCTTTTTTAGCCACTCTATTAAGCCGTTCCAATACTCTGTTCCTAATAAATAGATAGGAATGGGACGTACTTTATGCGTTTGCACAAGTGTAATCGCTTCAAAGAATTCATCCAGTGTGCCAAAGCCTCCTGGAAAAAAAACATATCCCACAGCATAGCGTACAAACATGACTTTGCGAATAAAAAAATAGCGGAATTTAAGATTGTATTGTAGATCTATGTATTTATTGGACGCAGCTTCAAAGGGTAGATCGATCACAAGTCCGCAAGATTTTCCTTTTACAGATTGCGCACCTCTGTTAGCGGCTTCCATGATACCCGGTCCGCCGCCTGTAATGACAGCAAAGTTCTTTTTAGCTAGAAGCTGGGCCATTTCAATGGCGATGTTATAGTATTTTGATCCCGGTTCTAGGCGCGCAGAGCCGAAAATAGAGACTGAAGGGCCAATATCTAAGAGAGTTTCAAAACCATCCACAAATTCTGATATAATGCGAAAGACTCGCCAAGAATCGGTGGTGATTAATTCATTAAGGTCTTGTTTTGGTTTCATGGGATTAGAAATAACATAATTTGTTATTTTCAAGAAATGTCTTTCTTTGTTAGTCTACATGCATGAACGTAGACAAAGTTTTACAGCTGATTAAACTACCTCAATCTCTTTTTGCGCTACCCTGGGTGCTCTCTGGTGCGTTCGCCCCTTTTTTAATTGGCAAGGCGCAATTTTCTCTTTTTAAACTGCTTTGGGTTATTGTGGCTTTTATGGCTGCCAGAACGGCTGGTATGGCAGCTAACCGCCTTATTGATGCGCGCTTAGATGCACTTAATCCTCGTACAGCTTCCAGGTTAATACCTTCTGGACGCGCAAAAAAATCAGAGGTGATGGTGGTGGCTTTACTCTCTTCTTTGGCATTCGTTTTTTCTGCTGCTATGATCAATACGTTGTGTCTGATCATCTCTCCTCTGCCTTTGGCTTTAATCTGGCTCTACTCCTGGACAAAGCGCTTTACTTCCCTTTGTCATTTTATTTTGGGAATAATAGAATTCTTAGCCCCAGTTTGTGCCTGGGTTGCGATGACAGGAGAAATAGGATGGGCTCCTTTTTTTTTGGGTAGTGCTTTTATGTGTTTAATTAGTGGAGCAGACATCATTTATGCTTTGCAAGATTTTGATTTTGATCTTCAAAATGGGGTGCATAGCATCCCTGTTTATTTGGGAAAGAAAAAAGCTATTATTTTAGCTCGCATTTTGCACTTAAGCACTTTGCTATTTTTAATTCTATTTGCTTTGAGTATGGGCTTAACTGTTTTATACAGCATAGGATGCATGGGGATTGCTCTGATCTTGTTTTTCTTTCATCAAAAAATTCAGGTCAATGGGATTAAAGCCATTCCAAATGAATTTTTTTTCTGTCTTTCCTACGTCTCGATGGTTCAATTTACAACGCTTATCGGGGAGGTGGTATTGTGGCGCATTATGTGATAGGGGTCACTGGAGCTTCGGGCATTATACTGGCTTATAAGCTATTGGATAGCCTGACTCAGTTGGGCCATTCTATTTCTTTAGTTATGACAAAAGATGCCTCTGCAACTGCTATTTTAGAGCTAGGGGCGCATTTAGCAACGGCTGAAAAAATGATGAGTTCTCTTTCAGAGCCACAGCAACAGCTTATTAAATGCTATGCTCATAGTAATTTTTATGCACCTATTGCCAGTGGCTCTTGTCGTTTTGACGGGATGGTCATTGTGCCTTGCAGCATGGCAACACTTGCTGCTGTGGCGATGGGTTTGGCTGATAATTTGGTGCGAAGAGCTGCAGATGTGACATTAAAAGAGCGCCGCAAACTTGTGATTGTACCAAGGGAGTCTCCCTTTTCTTCTATTCACCTGGAAAATCTTCTCAAATTATCTCAAGTAGGCGCTGTTATTGTGCCTCCCATTCCCGCCTGGTATAGTTTGCCTAAGAGTTTAGAAGAGGTGGAGCAATTTATTGTGGGGCGCATCTTAGATGTGTTGGCTGTGGAAGGTTATCACTACCCTCGATGGGGAGAAGAAGAGTCCAAATTATGACGTAAACCTTCTATACCCCGGCGTTTAAGGGGAGTTCCCTCTAGTTTTATGGTATCTATTTCTTCTAATGTCAAATAAGCACCGACACCGCTTGAAGGTTGAAAATCAGAGCTTGTAGCGCAAGGGCTGCGTTGGTTATGTGGACAGACATCCTGGCAGATATCGCAGCCAAAGGCATAGCCTGGGTTTTTTTCTTGAATGTTTTTTTGAACCGGCCCCTTTTTTTCAATGAGATGATAGGAGAGGCACTTAGCAGCATCTATTTTATACGGAGAAATGAGAGCCCCTGTAGGGCAAGCATCTAAACAGCGTGTGCAAACACCGCAACGCGCATCGCGGTAGATGCGTAATGGAGTGTGTGTAATATCTAAAGTTGTTAAAATGCCAGATATTAGAACAAAAGTGCCGAAGCGGCGATGGATAAGTAAACTGTTTTTGCCAAACCAGCCAAGTCCTGCTTGTACAGCCAAAGCTTTTTCCATAATGGGCTTAGAGTCAGAAAAGCTGCGCGCTATATTTTTCTGACCCGATCTCTCTTCCAAATAGCGTATCATGCGTTTAGAGCGGCGAAAATGGACATTGTGATAATCGCGTCCGCGAGCATAAGAAGCTACAACCCCTGTATCTTCTTTAAAGGGGGCATGCGGTTGTTTATAATTAGAGATAAAAATAAGGGCAAATCGTGCGTTAGGTAGAAGTTGCTTTGGATCTGTGCGTATGCGATTTGTCATGTATTCAAGATCGCCATGCAATCCCTCATCTAACCAAAGAGAGTAAGCTTGTGCGTCTTCAAGTGGAATGACGGCTTGTGTGATTCCTGCATCATCCCATCCAAGTTGGAGGGCTTTTTCATAAATCTCTTCAAATGTAATAGGCTGAGAATTAAGAGGCACCGATGATCTTTGCTACAATACGCTCGATACGCGCTTGATTAATGCCGCCGCGACTACCCTTCATGCCATTGACCACTTCATGCAAGTTTTCAATAGCAATGAAAGCTTGGGGGTCGACGCCAAAAATAATCTCTTTAAGATCAGCTAGCTGTAAGCGTTCTACTATGACGTAGAGGATTTCTTTTTCAACTCCAGAATATCCCCCGCGTCCATACATCACTGTAACGCCTAAGTTGAGCTCTTTGATGATAGCTTCCGCAATGATTTTGGAGGATTTAGAGATGATAATGACGGATTTTGTCTCTTCCAATCCTACAATTACAGCATCCATCACTTTGCTGGCAATCATAAAGGCTATTAATGAGAGTATAGGGGGGTGCCAGTCTTCAAATATAAGACCTACGGCGCTAAAAATAAAAATGTTGCAAAACAAGACTACCTGTCCAACGGTTAATCCAAAGCGACGATTGATGATGATGCCTAAAATCTCAGTTCCATCAATGCATCCGCCTACTCGAATGATCATGCCAATTCCAATACCTAATATTGCCCCTCCAATCACGACAACTTCAAGGTTCTCTCCTTCAAATTTCCAGTCTAAATAGTGTTCTAAGAGAAACATAGATCCGGCAAAAAGTATGTTGGCCACAAACATGTGAATAAGAATGCTTTTTCCAATTGCTTTATGCGCAATTAAGAGAAAAGGAATGTTTAAAAGCAGGATGAAATAGGGAATAAGCTGTGTGCCAAATAAGTTGCCGAAAATCATAGAAACGCCCACAACGCCCCCGTCAATAAGGTTGTGAGGTATAAAGAAAACAACAATGGCAAAAGCGGCTAAAAAGGCACCGATGGCCATAGAAATGTAAATTCTAGCTTCTGAAATGATTGTACGAGAAAGGGTGTGTGATGGAGTTTGCATAATTGTCCCTTTTGGAATTTTCCCGTTTTGAGAAATTACCTTCCTCTTGAATAAAAGAGCGCGAGAGACGGGACTCGAACCCGCAACTTCCGACGTGACAGGCCGGTGCTCTAACCAATTGAACTACTCTCGCAAGAGATATGTACATAAACCTTTCGGATCTTTCCTAAAGGTTGTTTATATAAGTTGGGCGCGACAGGATTCGAACCTGTGACCTCCTGTGTGTAAGACAGGAGCTCTAACCAACTGAGCTACACGCCCTTCGTTAATGCTAAAACAATAACGCTTTGAGGAATTTCTGACAACGGTTTATGAAAAAAAACAAAAAAAAATGATAGAATGAATAAAAATGGGTAGCTTTATGTACATATTTCTTGTTTTCTTACTTCTTTTCGGTTGCAGCCCTGCTTCTATGGAAGATTTTAGAGATCAGGGCCGAGAGCAAGTGCGCGAGCTGTTGCAAGAGATGAGGATAATTCATACCAGACAAGATCTAGTCCATGCACAACCGCGTCTGAAGATGCATTTTGAAAAATTAACGCAAATCATGATGGAGGCGAGGCAGTATAAAGAAAATCATCCTGAAGCTGTGATTTTAGAGCCCGCAGAAGTGGATCGCTCTCTTTCACTGGAGTTAGAAAAAGAGATGCATCGTCTGCTCTATCTGGAAGGGGGCGAAGAATTATTGGAAAAGGCTCAGGAGGGGGCTCTTTATCGATTAGATCATTTTGAAAAGGTGTTAAATTCCCGAAAACAGAGGGAGAGGGGAAGAGAGAGAAGTTAACCGCAGAGTACGCTGAGGAAACGCAGAGTATTTCAGGTTTTGTTTTAATATTTACAACAAAACAGGATGAAAAGAGAAGAATGACGGGGTAGACAGGCATACGAGTCAGACTAAATCACAAAAACACAAGAAAAAGAAGAAGAACAGGATGGGCAGGCATACGCATCAGGCTAACTCTTGCAGCCCTTCAGGCTGC
>CALBHK010000419.1 GCA_937894565.1 uncultured Chlamydiae bacterium | reverse complement strand
GAGTTCAGACGTGTGCTCTTCCGATCTAGATCGGAAATATATTCAAGCGACACGTGCGCAAAACTATCAAGCCAGCCTAAAGCTTGAAGGCATTACAACGACAGCTCAAACAACTCAACAAAGTAAAGCTGAAATCTTGCAAAAATATAAGAAGTATTCGCAACCCGAAACTTAGTCAGGTGCATGTATGGATAAATATGGGGAAATGGGTGACAGCCTGTATTGTTACCCTGGCACAAATATCCTAAAGAACAAACTCAATATTCATGATGAACAAATTTTAGAACAAGCTGAACTAGAACTGTCTGGATTGGCAAGTAACTTAATTGAATATGCTGAACCACCTTACGACTTACAATACTTAAAATCAATTCATGCGCAGCTCTTTGGCGACTTATACGACTGGGCAGGAAAGTTAAGACAAATCGATATTTCCAAAGGTGACACCCGTTTTTGTAATTTTTCCCGTATTGAAATTGAAACCAATAAACTACTCAAACCGCTTCAAGAAAAAAAATACTTTCAAGGCTTAGCACCACAACAACTGATTCCTCAACTTGCCGACTTGTATTGTGAGCTTAATGTCATACACCCATTCCGTGAAGGTAATGGACGTACACAACGGATTTTCTTTGAGCATCTGATTGCTCATTGTGGTTATGGTATTGATTGGTCTCGCATTGACTCTCAACAACAATGGATTCAAGCCAATATTGAAGGTTTTTATGGTAATTTAAATCCATTAATTAAGATTTTTGAAATATGCTTTATTCAAAATACCTAAAATTTAAGTAGTCGAAGCCCACAATCCTTAATGAGCCATCATCTTTGCTTCAATCCACTGATTAATTTCCCAAATGAACCAACAATCACGATTCTTAGAAATCTTAATACTCTTCGGGTAATTTAGGATCGTAATATTCAGATTACTTATCCAGAATTGAATAGATCGTTAACTTAGATAGACTTTTAAGCAATGTAACTTGCCGCATGTTTATCAACATATGTCTCAAAAAAGTCTGCCCATACATAGATTTATGGCGTTTAGTGCTTAAATTTCAGATTAATCTTCGTCTGATGACCTGAATGGATGTTACAGATTACATGCAGGTGAATTACTCTGTGGCTGTATCATGGCTTTTGTGCAATCCAATCCATTTGATCCGAATGTTCTCTTTTGCAATAAAGCAGCCTCTTCTGCTTTTCCTGAACCAACGAACTATGTCATTGATTTGATTCAACCGACAACAGTGATGCTGAATCAAATCTCCAAAGAAGGGATTAAATGCAAGAAATGTGGTAAGAAAAAGATAGGGGATGGAAGTTATTATCCGTCTAATTGGAACCAGCCCATGAGTCGAGATCAGTTGAGTAAGAATCATTTTAAATGAATAAGAGAAGGATGGCTTACCTCACTTCTCCGAATAACAATGCTATGCTTTTCAACCAAGGTTATAAATTGGCAACTACATTTCATTCTTCTTCATGCTGGTCCTATAGCCTGTAGACAATTACTACATCATTTGCATTCAATGCTCAATACAGCCTGTCAGCAGAACCGCAGCGATACTTTTTTTCGTGCATACATGTAGTGTTTAAATCCATTCATTTTTCAATGATCCTCTGCCGTTTATCACATTTATGGTCGATCTTTAACCTTGTGAAAAATGCACATACCGATCCCTTCAAACTGTCAAATTTATGTATGCATGACATTTAAAGAAAATTATCTGATCAATTTTTTTAGGTAAAATTCATCAAGAAAAAAGTTATTATTATTCATAACATCACCAATAACCACATAAAAACAATAATTTAATAAATTATTCTTCCAATTTTTTTATATTTAGTGTTATTTAAAGGTAGTATTGCAATCACCAGATAAAAAATATACTAGTATCCTGATGATAGCCGTCAAAGTACGATCTCTAGCAGATCATGGATCCTGGTATAGCGCGTGAATTGAGCTAAGTTTTAGAATGAGAGCAATATGGGTTTTAGATTTCGTAAAAGTATTAAATTATTCCCGGGTTTTAAAATTAATCTGACCCATAAAGGCATCAGCAGTGCCAGCATTGGCAAACCTGGTGCTTCTCTAAATATTGGGAAAAAAGGTACGCGAACCAGTGTCGGTATTCCAGGTACGGGACTATCTTACTCTAAACACCAGCCTTACTCTAAAAAGACCCGTGTTCCACAACCGACATCGCTAGAACACACGGAATATAATCCTCAGAATTTAGAACAACCGAAGGCAAAGATCTGGCCTTGGATTATTTTTGGAATATTGTGTTTTATGGTGGGTGCCGTCATTTTTTAGCAAGAACAGCATTGTATTTTAATCAAAAAAAATGCCCAGATGGATGAATGGGCAAACTAAGGAATTAATATCCTTCAGAAACTCCAGCGCAATTCTCGCTACTTTCAGTAAGCGACTCTGGCTCAATCATGATGATCTGACTCAATCGAGTCGAGGTAAATCAATCCATCACAAATGGAGCAGAAATTATGCTTGATCACACTCTTGGTTAATGCTGAAAAGTCTTTGAGTTTTAATTAATAAATAAGAGTATCCATGTCTATCCTCAACTTTACTTATTTTCAGATAGCA
>CALBHK010000418.1 GCA_937894565.1 uncultured Chlamydiae bacterium | reverse complement strand
TTCCTCCATGAAATAGGTAAAAAGATAACAAAAATTTAATTACGCAAGAAGTCTAATGAATTCAGACAACGATGAATGAATATTAAAAAATTATTAAAAAGAAATTAGAGAGTGTTTGTAAAGCCTATCGAAACAGCAATAAAAGCTGGAATTTGAAGGCTTTACAAACACTCTCTTAGAGCAAAAAATTTTAGTTTTCAGTCATATGAATGAAAATGAGTTTTTAAGCGAATCTTACTCCAGCCTGACACATAAAACTAAAATCTTGCTGATATGAATCAATGATACCACCCTCAGATACGAGCCTGCCATTAGCGTAATATTCTCTAGTTTCTTGATTTTGGCTTTTTTGCTTTATTTGATACTCAATAACCTTTATTCTAATCTGATCAATAGTATAAATGGTAAGATTTCCGAGAATAGGCACTATTTCTACTACACCTCTTACAATCTGCGCAATATTATTGCCAAGATTTTTAAATGATTCAATAGGAGATTGTTGAAGAAAAATTGCCATAGCAATGTTTTTTATAACACCTATGAGATTTATAAATATCCGACAACCACCAACCCCTATGCTGGCAATAGGTATGTAACCTAGACTATTCATCCTATTTACAGCTGAACGAATGGTCTTAACACCATTCTTATTAGTTTCAACTACAGTTCCGATATCAGTTTTAATAGGCTCATCTCTTGATAAAGCTGTGAGATGTGCAATCTGTAGGGCCGCTTGTTCAATACTATTTATCATAAAAAACCTCATTAATTATAAACTATTGTTTATAAATTACAATTGTATCAAAAATGTATTTAAAATAAAAATCATAAAAAAATTCCCAATAAGTAAAACCTCGGCAATCTCAATGTATAAAACTCGAGAAAGTGTAAGGAAGCAAATTATATGGCTTTTATGACTTTCTTGAGAATCCCAATTACTGGCCATTGCTGATTGAATCACTAGATCCAGAGATTGATCCGTTGCTCATTTTTACAAGAAAGCTATAACAATCAATCTCTAAATTATATGTTGCTATCTCAACGTTTGCCACTTCGACAAATAAAATCTCCCTCTTCCCTAGCGAGTATTCAAAAAATATCTGCTTCAATGACTGAGGAAGTTGTGAAGATTATTTGGTGATCATTCAATTCAAAATAGAAATGTTCCAAGAAAAATTTGGAATTTTTTTTAAGAAGTCTCTCCTTAGGACGATTTCCATAAATTTGAATAAGTACTGCTTCTATTTAAGGAGCATACCCCCTCTGATTTTTCAAGGTGCTCGTTCCATCTCCTGGGAGTCCCATTAGTTTTCTGCAGGGCTCTTTGTCTTGTTTGCAATGGCTTTAACGAGTTCGCTTTTCTTGACATAGCCATAGAAGCCATCAGGGAATGAATCAAATGGCAAAAAGGCTAGATAAGCTTCTCTATTGCCTCCAGAACCGTAGAAACGCTGGCGGGCTTGTATCTCTAATATCCTCTGGTGTTGAGCATCTCTCGGTTTACCAATGCCAATTAAAGCCCATAACCTATCGTCTGATCCCATCTTCTCCAGCCTGTTTAAGCGTATCTTGTGAGACATAAACTCTCCTATTCTGTAATGGTATCTTCTAATTTTCTGATTCGTTGCTCAACGTCCTTAAACTCCATAAACTTCAGTGTCATGTTTAGCATATCAACAGCAACCCTATGTCGGACTGACTCTGATTCTGCATGATCCAGTAGGCCGATCAAGGTGTCACAGGCTTTGGAGGCTGTCGCTTAATTTTTTCACTTAGCTCAGCTTTTGCAGGACCGCTTCTATATATATGCCAAGAAGAGAATGGGGGCTTCCACCTAATAGGGATAAGCAGCACAGGCAAAACGACATGTTTATATGTCGCAGCATCAGTATTTGGAGAGAAGGATTATATTCAACGTTGGAAGGCTACATCAAATGGCATTGAAGCTGTAGCAAAGATGTATAATGATCTTTTACTGCCATTAGATGAAATGGGGGAGATCAGTCCAAAAGATGCCGGGGAAGTTGCTTATATGCTTGGCAATGGCATGGGAAAAGGTAGAGCAGATAAAAATGGAGAGGCACGTAACAGAGCAAAATTTCGATGTCTTTTTCTTTCAACAGGAGAAATAAGCCTTGCACAACACATGCTTGAAGATGGAAAGAAAGCTAAAGCTGGGCAAGAGACACGGATCGCCGATATTCCAGCTGATCAGGGACCTTTTGGTGCATTTGAGTTTCTTCATGACAGCCTTGATGGGCATAGTTTTTCTAATTCAATTAAAGAGGCGGCAAGAGAATGCCATGGAATAGCAGGGCGATTGTATATTGAACGTCTCTCTGAAGATTTTGAGATGGTTAAAAACGCTGTTGAAGCTACGATAGACGGATTTGTGGAACAGTATGTTCCAAAAGGATCATCTGGCCAAGTCAAACGAGTCGGACGCCGATTTGGTCTTGTTGCTGCTGGTGGGGAACTAGCCACCTATTTCGGTATCACTCAATGGAATAAAGGGGTCGCAACCGCAGCCGCAGGAAAGTGTTTCATGGATTGGCTTGAACGTCGAGGTTGTGATCAAGATTTGGAAGAAAAGAAGATCATTTCCAAAATTCAACACTTCTTTGAAATGCATGGGGATAGCCGTTTCTCCCCCTGGTATAATGATAATGACGCCAAAACTTACAATCGTGCGGGATTCAAAAAAACCGATGGGGAAGTGGTTGAATATTACGTTCTGGAAGAGGTTTTTAAAAATGAAATCTGCCAAGGATCTGATTGGAAATATGCTGCTAAGCTGTTTGTAAAGAAGGGTTATCTCATGCCATCAACGGATGGTAAATCAACTCGTTCTGAAAATCTCCCTGGCATGGGTAAAGTGAGATGCTATAGGTTTCAAAAAATACCAGCCGGAAAAGAGGAATAAGCATGAGATCTGTCTTGGTAGTGAGATTGGTGAGAATGTGAGATTAAAACTCACTTTCTCACTAATCTCACCTTAAAATTATCTCGAGGATGTTAAAGAAAAATGGTACAATAACTCCTCAATAAAAAATGTAATAAAGGTTTAAATATGAAAGCAATACTGCTAGCTCGAGTCTCGAGTAAAGAACAAGAGGAAGGTCAATCCATCCCTGCTCAGGAGCGGCGTTTAAGAGATTATGCTGAGAAAAAAGGACTTATCATTGATCAAGTTTTTAAAATCACTGAGTCATCCACCAAAGATACTCGCAAAGAATTTGAAAAAATTCTCATTCAAATTCGTAAATCCAAAGAAACAATCGCTTTAGTTGCAGACACCATTGATCGAGTTCAGCGTAGCTTTAAAGAGTCGGTGGTTTTAGAAGAACTTCGGAAAGACGGAAAGGTCGAGATTCACTTTATGCGTGAGGGACTTGTTCTGAACGTGAAATCAAATTCAGCGCAAATCCTTTGTTGGGATATGGGAGTCATGTTTGCACGCAGTTACGTTCTTCAGCTCAGTGATAATGTGAAACGCAGCAAGGAGCAGGCAGTAAAAATTGGAAATTGGATAGGCTTAGCTCCTATTGGATATATCCATGTACTAGATGAGCATGGCGAAAAAAACATTGTTCCTGACCCTGAAAGAGCCCCCTTCATTGTTAAACTATTTGAGTTATATGCCACGGGCAATTTTTCACTCCTAAAACTTACTGAAGAAGCTGAAAAAGATGGTTTCCGAACAAAGAAAGGTAAAAGGGTTGCAAAGTCACAGATTGATTCTATTCTAAAAAACCCCTTTTACTGTGGAACGATGAGAACGAAATATGGTTTGGCAGAGCATCATTACAAGCCTCTTGTTTCTGCTGCACTTTATCAACGAGTGCAAGATGTTTCAGCTGGGTATCACAAGAAACCTCATAAAAAAATTAGCGAACCATTCATCCTTCGAGGCATGATTACCTGTGAGAATTGCGGATGTACCGTAACGCCCGAGATTCATAAAAAGCGTTATATTTACTATAGCTGCACTAATGCCAAGGGGATTTGCAAGAAAGTCTATATTCGTGAGGAGCCATTAGTCGAATCCCTATCTCAATACTTTGACCAGATAGCCTTAAGCAAGCAGCAAATTGTCGATGTCACAAGCTATTTAAAGAAAATTCATGAATCTGAAAGCTTATTTCATACTGAAAGCCTTACGGCCCTAAGAAAAGAACAAGATCGCATTCAAAAACGAGTCAGTCAAATGTATGACGACAAGCTCGATGGGCTGATTGATGAGAAGATGTACCTCGAAAAGGTGAGA
>CALBHK010000417.1 GCA_937894565.1 uncultured Chlamydiae bacterium | reverse complement strand
TAACAAATCAATTCTTGAATTGGATAAACTAACCCAACAAAATGCAGCCAGTGCCGAAGAAACTGCTGCCTCTAGTGAATTACTAAATCAAAAAGCCAGACAACTTCACAATCAAATGCAAGTGCTAGCTTCAATTATTGATGGTGGAACTTTGATAGATAAAACTAACTATAAAAAAGCTAGTTAGTTTTAATTAGTTAACTTTGTGACAAAGACCCTGCATCACAATGTGATTCGTCCACGAGAAGAACCCAAGTGATGTATAATATTGGGTAGAGATACCAGAGATCTGTCCATCGGTACATTTTTGCATCAACCGCTGATAAGCTTCATTAACGTATCTCGTATTATCAGTAAACCCGAGCACGACAAATTGTTCCGCACGAGCTTCTACACTGACTGCTGTTTTAGCTTCTCTGTAAGGCCTAAAATCAGAAAAATTCACGATGTGAACACTATGAGTGCATGAAACTAATGATATCAAAACTCCAAAGAATAAAATGATTTTTGCTGTCTGCTGCCTATTCATCTGACACTTCCACTGGCTCTTCTTTAGCATCAATATCTTAAAGTAAGCCGTTCTTGGGTTCAGCGCACTGGAACGGCTTTTTCATGATTATTCGCGTTCCACGCTTACTATTTAATCATTGTTCCACGGTTTTGATTAGATATTTTAATCATTCCAGTAAGAACCGAGCGAGTGTCTACGAGCGATTGAGCATCATAAAAATTTCGCCCTTGCCTTTTCCCTGATTACACACTTCCTTTAGCTTAATAACGAAAGATACAGAGCATCCCGAAGGGTGCGAACTTTGGAGCTTTTGCTTTTTTAAAATTTTAGATGCTATTTGCTAAAATTGCCCTCTGACGTAACGAAGTGGAGTTAAAAAAGTTTGAGCTTTAGCGAAAACATAGGGCAATTTTCATAAAAATTTTCTTTTTATTATTTTAATACTTTTAAAGACTTTTACGTCCTTTTATAGCCTTTGATAGCAAGCGTTTCAGAGCTTAACTATGGAGGGATATCTGCTAACTATGGAGGGATATCTGCTAACTATGGAGGGATATCTGCTTAACTATGGAGGGATATCTGCTAACTATGGAGGGATATCTGCATATAATTGACAACTATGGAGCAATATGAAAGACTCAATAGTATTCAATAAATCTAAAGCTAAAAAGATGGCTAAAAATAATCTTGTTGTGAAATCAAACCAAGTGGTCGAAGCCTCCTACACACTGACCACGCTTGAACAGCGGCTAATCCTCAGCGTCATAGCTCAAATTCCAAAAGGGCAAGAAGTCTCAGATGATGTGCTTTACCCAATTTCGATTGAAACGGTCGTCAAGCTTGGCGGAGATGCCAATATTTTTTACACCAACATAAAAGAAGCGCTAAACCGCCTGTATGATCGATCTATCGTACTTAGAGATATGGATGAATCAACGTCTTTCAGATGGATTCAACAAAAGCGAGAAACGAAGTCAGGGGAGCTTTCCATTCGCTTTTCAGCCCCTATCCTGCCATTTTTATCTAATCTCAGTACCGAATTCACAAAATACCTAGAATCCGATATCGTTGGCATGACTAGTACTTATGCCATCCGTTTTTATGAGCTGATGATGCAGTATAGAAGCACTGGAAAACGTGAGATTAGTCTTGAGGATCTACGCTGGATGTTCCAGCTACAGAATAAATATCCAGTATGGGCGGATCTAAAACGATGGGTGATTGACCAAGCAACTAAGGAAATCAATCAATACAGCCCTTACAAGCTTACAATTGAAACCAAGAAAACAGGACGGAAGATCACAAGTATCGTCCTAAGTTTCCAAGATAAAAAATTCTTAAAAGCAGACAAAGGGAAAAAATCAAATAAAACGTCACAAAACTGCGATTCTAGCGACTCTAAGCAAAAAACCGTAGAAATCCCTGCTAACTTAACGTGAATTCGGGATAAGGAAGTTGTAAAAGGATAGGCATTTAAGCCAAAATTTAATCACGACAAAAAACAATGATCTCAAAATGCCTATCGACACACAGCTTACAACACTTTTCTGCCTAATTGATGATTTCTGCTCTGATATTTCAGAGCAGGTTGAGCAATACATGCTCACTTGTGGCAAGATTAAACGTGTGCGTCAAAGTCAAATTTGTGCATCTGAAGTGATTACATTGCTGCTATGGTTTCATTTAACGGGAAGCCGAAACTTTAAGGCTTTTTATCTTTATTGGGCAAAACCATTTCTTTCTGGTTATTTTCCAAACCTGCCGAGCTATAGTCGATTTATTGAATTAAAAGCAAAATATGTGATGTACTTCGTTGCTCTTGTTGAAAGTTTAAAAGTCTCATCAGCAGGAATTGCTTTTGTGGATTCCACGAAACTTGCTGTATGCCACAACAAACGGATTTATCAACATCGTGTATTTGCCGATAGTGCAACTCGGGGGAAAACTTCTGTCGACTGGTTTTATGGTTTTAAGATTCATTTGATTTGTGATCATATCGGACGCTTAATTTCTTATTGTATTACAACGGGTAATGTAGATGACCGTAAAGTATTGCCCGATCTAATTGAACATTCACAACTCACAGGTAAATTGTTTGGTGATCGTGGCTATGTGGGTAAGAATTGGAGATCTCGTCTTGCGGAAGTCGGTGTTCAACTCATCACACGAGTAAAAAGAAATATGAAACCACAATCCCTGGATGCTTTTGATAGTGCAGTATTAAGAAAACGAGGAATTATTGAAGCTCCATTTCATCTGATGAAAAGCCAATTTGATCTTGAACATACTCGCCACAGATCAAAAATAGGGCTACTGACCACAATATTTGCTGCTTTAACATTATATGCTTTGGTGCTTGTAAATGGATATAAGTCTGGGATTCAGCAGATTTTAAAACCGATTGAATTAAAATCTGCTTAAACCGAATTCACGTTAACTTAGCTAAACATCCTAAAAACGCAAATTTGAGCGATTTAGAGCATAGAGTAAGCCGCATCACAGGCGAAATAATGAGAAATGGGCTATCAGACCGTTTTAAACAGGGTAGTGAGTCTGGTATGGACATGATAAAACGTATTAAAACAGAAATCACAAGCGAAGATATAGTCGAAATTTGGGAATCAAAACTCCAAGAAATGGGCGTAGTTATCGAGTAGAAATAGGCTGTTTTTTTAATTTCGTGCTATCATGATTTTATATTTAAATGAGTTAAGCAAGCCTACCTGTATATACAAAAAACCTTCGGTTTTTCGATATACAGGGACTTGTTAGGGTTCCACCCTAAGACCCGTAGCCCATCACAGATGGGCAAGTCAACATGATTGACTTAAAAGCAAAATCAAAGCCTGTTAAGGAGATGTACGGTGAGTATACGAAGTAAATCTAAAATTTTCAGACTCACCGAGCTACAGCTAGAGCAATTAGAGCAGCACCTCGAAAAAGAGCAAACGACTTTTACAGACTTCATTCTGTCTCTAATTCAAAGGGAAATTATGAAAGATGCTGTAACCGTAAGACGACCAGAAGAAGAACTACAACCGCGGACAAAAATCAAAACAGTGGTCGAAGTCATCAAATGCTACCAAAAGACCGATCCTGATTTACTGCTTGAGTTTTCCAAAATCGGCAACAACTTGAATCAGATAGCCCGAGCCTTAAACATCATTAAAAATGCTGATCCACAAGAGCAACGCAAGTTAGATATTTTCAGTATTTTTTCAGTTTTAAAAGGCATTCAAACCGATTTAGAACAAGTATTCCCTGCACTTCCCAAAATCAGCAGACAAAGCCCAGAACGGCTTAAAAAGCAATTATCTTCGGTACAACTGGCTGAGGAGGACGAGAGTGCATATTAAATTTTTAAATCACGGTAAAGGATCTGCTGCACATGCTTCAGCGTATGTTTTGGATGAGCTTGATCATCTAGGTAATGTTCGGGCAGGGGTTGAGGTTTTAAGAGGTGATGCGACTACGTTTAATGCAGTTTGTGATGCCAGTCCTCACCTTTGGAAATATACAAGCGGAGTCATCGCATGGTCAAAAGAAGATAGTCCGACAGATGAACAAATAAAAGAAGTCTTAGACCAGTTTGAAAAGCATGCTTTCTCAGGACTAGACTCCTCGCAATACCACCTTTTTGCAGTCCTTCATACTGATGATGACGGCTCGAAGCATATCCACGTTCTAGCACCACGCCTAGATATTCAAAGCGGTAAATCTCTAAATATTGCGCCTCCCGGCCATGAAAAGCATTTTG
>CALBHK010000416.1 GCA_937894565.1 uncultured Chlamydiae bacterium | reverse complement strand
TACGAGATAACGTGATGTGACTGGAGTTCAGACGTGTGCTCTTCCGATCTTGGGTATGGATCCCATAAGCAAGGGCCGGGTGGATATAAATTAACCTCTTTTCTCCCTTACGCATCTTTTTTAATCCGTGGCCAAATGCAGGAAGCAGTTCTTTTAAATTGAGAGTGCAATTGCTGCTCTCATTTAAACAGCGGCCTAAAGAATCAAAAATTTCGAAATGGATGCATACTTGATCTTCAGAATCCATTTCAGCCCCATTTCCCTTCTCTAAAGTTGTGTAATAAAGAAAGTGTTTCATTAAGGGCTCATATTCTTTATTTTGATCAAGCTCTATAAAAAAATCATTAGCTTGCTTGAGGTTTTTTTGGGCTAATTTCAATTGCCGTGCATAGGTTGGGCTGATAGAAATATGGAATTGCGGCATATGGCGGTCGTGAGAGTGCAGCAGCCCATCAGCAAAGGAAGAAAAAAAGGTTGTTTGCTGCCCCCTATTTAGGAGCTCTGTTTTTAAAAGTTTTGCAAAGACAAAATTATGGTTAAAAAATGGTAAAGGCAGCACTGCAGGATGGGAAATAGAAACATCTATTTTTTCATTAAAGATGAGAAAAAGTGTTCTTTCGAACCAGTCAGGCTCTTTTAAGAGCTGTTGGATTTTGAGTTGGGTTGCTTCTAATTCTTTAATAAACAGGGGATCAAAACCATAGTCAGCAACAACGTAGAGCGGCAATTGTTCCAATAATTGTTTGGATGAAAGCACTTCTTTTGCTTCCAGCGCCCTACGCTCCTCCTCCAAATAGGAAAAACCGAACGAAGGCCTTCTATCAAATGTGGGTGTAAATTCTCTATTTTTTTCACCAAATAAGAGTAATCTCTTGACTTGTGGATCTTTTGAGAGTTGATCGGGCAAGAAAGGAGGTAAATCTTGAATAAAAAATGAACCGGATTGCATTTTTTCATTTCGGGCATGAAAAAGGGCATTTTGAACACCAAAACCCAATAAAATGCCCGTCAGAGTTTTATCATAACAAAGTGTTTCAAAAAAGCTTTTTTCTGAGGATGTTAATGCAAAAAGCAGCGTTTGCGCAGTGGTATAAGGCCCTAAAACAAATTGAAAAAGAGAAAGGTGTTCTTTTACGGTATTTAGAAAGAGATTTTTATTGATGATAACAAGCAGACCTCCCTTTTCATCATAATGAAAAAGAATATTGTTAAAAGTGTTCTTCTGCAAAGTCTCTTTGCTGCAAAAAATAGCAGTCGAGAGACGATCCAAAAAGTTCACTTCTTCAAAAAATTGGGGCGCTTCCATGTAAGGGACAATACAGACAGGCTTTTTTTCATACAAAAGATAGCCCAACTCGGCATCTTCCATTAACTCGCGAAAAAGAGGTTGCAAAACGTTTACTTCTTCGACAGAAAAGGGATGAAGAGTAGATGAGACAACAAACATCCACAAAAGAAGGAGGGCTATTTTTAGTTGCATGGTTACCATCTCCCGCAATAGCAGATCCTGCCTGAAATACATCCAAGGTTTCTGCATTTGTTACAGTCATTGCAAATTCTATCTAAACAAGCCCGGCAGGTAAGGTAATAATAACGATCAAAAAAATCATTTACATAAATAAAAACACCTGAAGAATCATATTGCAAGTTGGGGATGGCGTAAGAAATAATGTCTCCATTGAGATCATAAACAAGAGCATATAAACCCGTTTCTGAAACAACAATTTGATCTGCAGAAAAATAAACTTTTTCTTGAACAATATTTAAAAGCGCTTCATCAATAAATGATAGGGACGAATGATTGTGGGCGTACGATTTTGTTGTTAAAAGCAATGTAAGCATCGCTAAAATTAAAAATAATTTTTTCACATACAACCTTTTGTTATGTTGTGAAGCCAAATTCTATTAAAAATTTAGTTTTTTATCAATATTTTTTTCTTAGGGTTGCAAACAAAAGTATTGGCAGAAAGAAAAGAAAAACAGGATCAATCGTTTTCTTGTTTTGGACTGCCGTGGCTTGACGCGAGCCTCCTTATTCATTTTTAAAATATTTAATTTATTCACTTGCGCACAAGAAAAAATATCGCTCACTTTGGAGCTATTGATCTTTATGATTTCACAGAACAACAATTAAATGAATGTGATCAACAA
>CALBHK010000415.1 GCA_937894565.1 uncultured Chlamydiae bacterium | reverse complement strand
CGAGTGGGGATTAAGAATAATAAGATAGGGAAAAAGAAGAATGACAGGATGGGCAGAATCGGCTCCCCAAATTCTTTGGGGGCCGGCAGGATAAAAACATTGGGTAGGAAAAATAAAATTTTACCCCTGAAAAAACAGTCATTAACTATGTATCGTGTCTTTATCCTGCCGGCGTAGCCGATCCTGTTATCCTGTTTTTTTTCTTTTTGTTTTTCCCTTCTTTTTCTATTTGTTTTTTTTAAATAAGAAGTGCGTTATCATGATCGCATGATGATAGACATACAATGGACTTTTGATACTATTCTAAATGCTTTTTTGGGCACTCTTCTTGGAGTGTCTATTCTAGTTTTAATTTTTCTGAACAGAAGGCGTTTAAGATTAAAGGAGCAAAATAGAGAGCTTAAAAGTCAATTGCGTGAGCTCACTCTTTTATCTGAGCATAAAGAGCGCTTTTATTTAGAAAAAATTGAAGCACTTAACCTTGCTCAATCCAACATGTCCGAAAGCTTTAAAGCTCTCTCTTCCGATGCTTTAAGGGCCAATAACGAAGTTTTTTTGCAGCTTGCTTCTTCTAAATTAGACCATTTGCATCATGGCATGAAAACAGACATGGACGCACGCCATCTCTCTATTAATCAGGCATTAAAACCTTTAAAGGAATCTCTAGACAAGGTCGATAAAAACCATCAGGATTTGCGCAGCTCTCTGGCTGTGACCCATACAAGTTTTCAAGAGCAGGTAAAATCCCTTGTCAATGCTCAAAATCAGCTTCAGGGAGAGACTACTAACCTAGTTAAAGCGCTGCGTACCCCTGCTGTAAAGGGACGTTGGGGAGAGATGCAATTGCGCAGAACGGTAGAAATTACCGGCATGATGGAGCATTGCGATTTTAATGAGCAGCCTTTAGGAAGCAGTGGATCGCGTCCTGACATGATTGTCCATTTGCCCGGAAATAAGAAGGTGATTGTCGATTCCAAAACCCCGCTGCAAAGTTATTTAGATGCTTTGGATACAGATGATGAAGTCAAGCGCAAAAAGCTTCTTGGCGAACATGCGCGCCATGTGCGCATGCACATTACACAGCTAGCTTCTAAATCCTATTGGGAGCAATTTAAAGAGGTGCCCGAATTTGTGATTTTATTTCTACCGGGAGAAGTTTTCTTTAGTGCTGCGCTGCAGGAAGATCCTCAATTGATTGAATTTGGCATTGAGCAGAAAGTGCTTTTGGCAACTCCCACTACACTCATTGCCATGCTGCGTACAATTGCATTCGGCTGGCGTCAGGAGCAGTTGAGTGAAAATGCTGAAAAAATTAGTGAACTGGGCAGAGAATTTTATGATCGTTTAGAGTCTTTTACACAGCATTTTCAAGAATTGCGTCGCAGCATTGAAAAAAGTGTAGAATCCTATAATGGGGCTTTGGGCTGTTTTAAAAATCGCGTTTGCGTCACTGCCAGAAAATTACAGGAAGTAGGCGCTGGAAATGATAAAGAGATACGCGATCTAGAGCCTATAGAGAAGCGTTTGAAAGTTGCTGACGATAAGAAATAGCCTCCATTAAATGTCCAGGTGCTACATTTTCGTGATTTTCCAAATCTGCAATGGTGCGGGCCACGCGTAAAATGCGATCGAAAGCTCTGGCAGAAAATCCCAACTCTTGTGAAGCCTGCATTAGGAGTTCCTTGCCTTCGTGGCAAAGATTTGCCGCCTCCTTGGTTTGTTTACTATTTAACCTAGCGTTTGTCAGGATTTTTTTGTGCCGTTGATACTGTTTAAGCCTGGCCCCAATCACGCGTTGTTGGATGCTAGCTGTTGTTTCGTTCGCTTCCTTAATAGAAAGCTCTTGGTAGGTAAGAGGTGCAAGCTCCATATGCATATCGATACGGTCTAAAAGAGGGCCTGAAATTTTATTGCGATAACGATTGATTTGCAATGGGGAGTCGGTACATTTTTTGTGCGGATCACCAAAATGTCCACACGGACAGGGGTTCATTGCGGCAATGCAGATGATGTGAGCGGGAAATAGAAGTTTACCTTGCGCGCGGCTAATCGTAATGCAACCATCTTCTAATGGCTGGCGTAAAACTTCCAAAACAGTGCGGGAAAATTCGGGTAATTCATCTAAAAATAAAACACCGTTATGGGCAAGGGAAACTTCACCGGGTCTTGGAATAGAGCCTCCTCCAATTAAGCCGGCATAGCTTACAGTATGATGCGGAGATCTGAAAGGACGCTCGCAGACAATAGAAGCACCTGGAGGAATAAGGCCAGAAATGGAGTGAATTTTTGTGGTTTCTAGAGCTTCTTCAATAGTAAGAGGGGGAAGGATGCCAGAAAAAGCTTTAGCGATCATCGTCTTGCCGCAACCGGGAGGGCCTAATAAAAGAATGTTATGGGCACCAGCTGCAGCTATTTCCATGGCGCGCTTGACGTGCTCTTGCCCTTTGATGTCAGCAAAATCAATCGTTGGCGTTTTTTGCTGAAAATATATGCTGGATGTTTCCATCGGTCGCATAAGCTGCGGCTGACGCAAAAAAAGCTGCGCCTCTTTAAGGTCTTTAACTGGAATGACTGCAATGCCTGGCACAGCGGATGCCTCTTTTGCGTTTTCAGCGGGCAATAGAATACCTTTCAGTCCGCGTTGTTTGGCATGCATGGCTAATGCGATAGCCCCTTTAATGGGTCTTAAACAGCCATTAAGCCCAACTTCTCCCGCAATCAGATAAGGAAAAATCTCTTCTTCTTTTTGGTTTTTTTCCATAGCGCTCATGATGCCAAGGGCTATGGGCAGATCGTAAAAAGGTCCCTCTTTTTTAAGATGTCCCGGAGCTAGATTAATAGTGGTGGTGGTTTCATAAATAGAAATGCCGCTATTTTTTAAGGCGGTGAGCACGCGGTCTCTCGATTCTTTTACAGCCGCATCAGGAAGTCCTACGATGATGATATGTGTTTTTTCTGGGGTGGGGTGGGTATCGATTTCAACATCAACATCGACGACATTGAGACCGATAAGAGCACCGGAGCGAATATGTTTGAAAGCCATGAAATAGATCCTGGATTGAGTGTAGAGTTCAGTGTCGAACGATCTTAACTTATTTCTTTAATTGAAGCAAGAGTGAAGTTTGCTAACCCTTGCCACCTGACGTTTTTTGAAATACTTATACCGAACATGATTGAAGAATTGGTTTTTGACCACGTCGATTCTGCATCAAAATTTTCATCTTCACTCATGCCTTGCCTTAAGGCAATGGTCATTTACTCCAGATAAAAATTGTGAGCAACCTCCTTTTCAAAACTCCAAATCTTCAATCATGTTCGGTATAACATTAAATATTTAAAAAACGTCAGGTGGTAAGACTTTAATTCAAAATCTCTTGACGAACCATCTGCTTCTCTTGTAGCATCTGGAGTGTTGTTTCAAAAAAATATTGGAGTTAACCAATGAATGAATTGTGGGATGCTTTTTTGGAGTCTATGACAAACAAGAGTGCATTTTTATATATAACTTTTATATTCGTTTGCATAGTTATGAGTTATCTACTAAGCAAAAAAGTAGAATCTGCTTTAGGGACATTGGGGTTTAAATTAAGTAAAGAGGATAGAAAAAAATGGAGAGATCTTTTCTTTGGTGTCGCAATAAGTGTTTATGTGTTATATTTGTTTTTATTGCTATTTTTTCAACAGTATTACTAGCATCCGATGATTGTGCGGAGACTATTTTAGAAGAAAATGAAATTGAGAAAGTGGAAGAGTCTTTTGATTATGAATCTTTAGGTAAATTCGAAGATACTTTTCGTCAATTCGAAATAGATTCTGAGTTAGAAGATAATTTAGAAGATGCACAAACAAAAGGTTTTTTAAAAAAATGGAGTAAAAAATTAAAAAAGTGGTTTGCTAAAAAAGTTTACAAAATCTTTAAAAAAATGACTGGGATTAAGAAATTACGCAACGGAGAGGATTGCGCCTACACTATCGCTAAATTCAAGAGAAAAATAGATAAAAAATTATATCATACTGGTGATATTGAAGAGATGCTATCTGAATTTGATCAGCATACAGACGGTACTTCGCATGACATGAATAAATTTAAAGATAGGATTAGATTTTATTATAAACATAAAAAGGTTAAGCCTCCTGGTCATGGTGATGAGCAGAATCAGTTCAAAGATGAAGAAAATCAACTAAAAAATATTCCAACTAAGGCATTAATCGGAGGATTAGAAATTGCCTGTGGATCAATTATTGCTATTCTGCCTTTTCCCGGATGCCGTTATTTAGGCGTAGCGATAATTAGTTATGGAATTACAGACGTTTATGAAGCATATAAAGATCCATTTATTGAAGAACAGGAAAGATTAAAGAAATCAATGTGATTTTGTAAAACAGTGGATTGCAGACCCCAAGGGGACGCAGAGGGATTTTTAGGTTCCTTAACCCAAAGATTCTTCGCGGCTCCGTGTCTCTGCGTCTCCGCGTTGAAAATTTTATTAAATTTACAATGGAAAAGCTTCTTATTTTAGTCAAAAAACTTGATCGGTAATAGGATGCACACACGGGTGCATATCAAAACCGTGCGCTGTCAATGCACGGTTAATGATACAAACCGTGCGTTGTTGGCGCACGGTTAAGAAAGTAAAGATGTTGACTTAATATGGTCGTTTTAAAAATAATCAAACCGCAAATGTTATCAGTTTTATCTAAGATTATTCAAAAAGGCGCATCATGTCCTCTACTCCCCATAAATCCGTCCTTCTGGAACCCTGGCTCGCTCTATTGCAAGACCGCAAACAAAGCATTGTTGTCGATGGCACCTTAGGTGCCGGCGGTCACGCTTATGCTCTTTTGGAGTCCCATCCTGAAATTACGAAGTTTATTGGGATTGATCAGGATGAAAGCGCGCTATCTATTGCTAGACAACGTCTACTTCCATGGAAAGAAAAAATTGATCTTGTGCATGCGCGTTTTGATCAGATCGACTGCGTAGTCAAAAATCAAAAGGTAAGTTCTATCTTGTTAGACATTGGCGTCTCCTCCATGCAACTAGATCAAGGAGAGAGGGGGTTTAGTTTCCAATTAGATGGCCCTCTGGATATGCGTATGGATCGCTCTTCTCCCTTAACGGCAGCAGAAATTGTCAATTGTTATCCAGAGGCAGAAATAGCTAAAATCATCTGGAGCTTTGGAGAAGAGCGCCATGCTCGCCATATTGCACGACGTATTGTGAGTAGAAGAGAAGAAAAACCGTTCGAATCGAGCCGAGAATTAGCAGACTTAATTTCTTTATCTATTCCAAAAAAGTTCCAAAAGAATATCCATCCGGCAACGCTTACTTTTCAGGCCCTGCGTATTGCGGTGAATAGGGAATTGGAAGCGTTATCCCTTGTTTTACCTAAAGCAATGGATCTTTTAGAACCGGGAGGCGTTTTGGCTATCATGACCTTCCATAGCCTGGAAGATCGTATTGTGAAGCAATATTTTCAGCAACAGGCAAGCGATAAAATGCAGACCTGCGGACCGGCAATGTTACAGGGAGAAAAAGAACCCACGCTTAATATTTTAACTCGCAAGCCCATTGTAGCAACAGAAAAAGAGATGAAAGAAAATCCGCGCTCGCGCAGCGCCAAGTTAAGGGCAGTGGAAAAGCGATGAATCTACTGCATCAAATTTGGATAGGAATTTTTGTTGTGGGGCTTTGCTTTTACTTATATGTGGATAGGCAAAATGATTTAATTAAGTTACAAATAGAACTGCCTCTTTTACGTAAGGAATTGCGCTTGTTAGAAGAAGAGAACCGCCAATTGCTATTTGCTATTGAAGAGTTCGAAAACCCCTTAAGGATCATGCAATTGCGTAAAGACCCCAGGTTTAACTACCTTAAAGAACCTCACGAGGATGTAATTATTATTTTGGAGGAGTCGTATTGAACTACAAACGCCGCATCCGCATTCTTCTACTTTCGGGATTTTTATTTATTTTATTTTCTGTTTTGATTGTGCAGTATTTTTATATTCAGGTCATGCAGTTTGATCGCTGGGAAGCTGTAGCTCAAAAACAGCATTATTTTAAAATCAAAGAACCCTTTATTAGAGGTAGTTTTTATGCAAATAACTGGGTGAAAAAAGGGCACCCCCCCTACCTGCAGCCGTTAGCTTTTGATGTGGAAAAATACCATCTCTTTATTGATCCGCAGTCCATTAAAGAAGAGGTAAAAAATCTATTTGCACAGGGGCTTGAAAGCCATCTCTCTTTAAGCGAATCTGAAGAAAAAAAGTTTTTGGATCATTTAAATCGTAAAAGCCGCTGCCGGCAAGTGGCGATGTGGTTGAATCGTAATGAAAAAGAGGCTGTTCTCTCTTGGTGGGAGCCCTTTTGTAAAGAGCATCATCTACCCCGCAACGCTATTTATTTTGTCAGTGATTATTGCAGATCGCACCCTTTTGGTAGTTTATTAGGCCAGGTTCTGCATACTGTGCAGACATATAAAGAAGAATATACGAATCAAGCGCTGCCTACAGGGGGATTAGAGCTATCGATGCGTTCTTTTTTAGAAGGCAAACAAGGAGAGAGGCGTTTGATGCGCTCTCCTCGTAATGCTTTAGCTACGGGAGAGGTAGTTAAACCACCAGAGCACGGAGCCGATGTTTTTTTAACCATCAACCACTATCTTCAAGCGATTGCAGAGGAAGAGCTGTCTATTGGATTAGAAAAGCTCAATGCAAAGAGTGGCTGGGCTTTCATGATGGACCCCTACACTGGGCACATGCTAGCTATGGCCCAGTACCCGGCTTTTAATCCGCAGAAGTATAAAGAATATTTTAATGACTCCAGTTTAATTAATGAAACGCGTGTAAAGGGGGTTTGTGACGCGCAGGAGCCCGGTTCCACGATGAAAGCGATTACCCTTTCAATTGCGCTGCTCGCCAATAAGGAATTGGAAAAGAGGGGAGAAAAACCTCTTTTTGATCCAGAAGCTAAAATAGCCACATCGAATGGCAAACTTCCTAATCGTTCTAAACCCTTAAAAGATCTCTCTTTTCATCGCTATTTGAACATGGATATGGCAGCGCAAAAATCATCTAACATCTATGTGGCGACTTTAATGCAGCAGGTAGTGGATAGATTGGGAGCTGCTTGGTATAAAGAGCAGTTGCAAACTGTTTTTGGCTTCGGACGCCCAACCGGAATTGAGTTGAAAGGAGAGAGTTGGGGCGTTGTGCCCACCCCCGGAAAGCTGCATCCCAATGGTAAACTAGAGTGGTCGGGCCCGACTCCACATTCACTGGCTATGGGTCATAATATTCAGGTTAACTCGCTTCAGATGCTAAGAGCGTATGCTTTATTAATTAATGGGGGATATGAAGTAACTCCGACATTGATTCGGCAGGTGGTGGATAAAGAGGGTAATGTATTAGTAGATAATCTTTCTACGCAAAGACTGGACAGTTTTCTCCATCGTTTAGATCCTGCAATAGGACAAAGAGTCGCTCGTGCCTTACGTTTTGTGACTAAGCCCGGGGGCTCTGTCACTAGAGCGAATATCCCGGGATACACATCGGGAGGGAAAACGGGGACTGCGGATAAAATTATTAATGGAGTCTATTCGGAAAAAGCACACTTAGCTAATTTTATTGGTTTTGCTCCTGCAGAAAATCCTGTTTTCTTACTGCTTGTCGTGGTGGATGAACCTGAGCAAACATATATCCCAGGAGTTGGACGCAGCTATTTTGGGGCGGTATGCGCGGCCCCGCTGTTTAGTTCGATTGCAGGCCGTTCTTTGCATTATTTGGGGATTAAAATGGATGATCCCGATCGAATGGCATGGAAAAAGGAGGGGCAGGAGTTGAAAAATAAATATGATTCATGGAACATATCTGAAAAACCTATAGCCACCCCCAAAAAATGAAACTCAAAGAACTGATTCAAAATTTGACCGTGCTTAGAGTCGAGGGAAGCACAGAGGTCTCGATTAAAGGAGTTAGCGCTAATTCAAAAAGTATTTCCCCAGGTCATCTCTTTATTGCTCGCCGAGGTAAAACTTTTGATGGGACTCTTTTTTTGCCCGAAGCAAGAATTTCCGGCGCGGTAGCTGTAGTGAGCGATCTTTATAATCCTGCGGCTAAGGATATGACTCAGGTGATTGTCTCCAATGTTAAAGAAGCGGAAGCTCTTTTGGCCAAAACTTTTTACCGTCATCCTAGCAGTGAATTAATGACTGTAGGTGTTACGGGAACCAATGGTAAAACAACAACTACATTTTATTTAAAGAATTTATTAGAAATGATGGGGATTTCTTGCGGGCTAATTGGCACGGTAGAAAATTGCATTGGAGGCAAAGTTTACCATTCTACTCATACAACTCCTGATGTGGTTTCTAATTACCGTTTTTTGCGAGAAATGATCAACGAGGGCTGTTTGGCAGCTGTCATGGAGGTCACATCTCACGCCCTGGACCAGGGAAGAGTGGCCCATCTTGATTTTAATGCCGCTATTTTTACCAATTTAAGCCAGGACCATTTGGATTATCACCGCACGATGCAAGAATATGCAGCTGCTAAAAGTGAGTTATTTACCTCTCTAACACCTGCAGCCAGTGCCATTGTCAATAGTGATTGTGTTTATTCAAAAGAGATGGTGCGCCATTGCACTGCTTCTATTTTTTCATATACTTCTTTCTTGATTGGCAGACTTTCCAACGTACATTCGATAACCAATTGGCAATCTGCCAAGACGTTG
>CALBHK010000414.1 GCA_937894565.1 uncultured Chlamydiae bacterium | reverse complement strand
CATAATGGTCAATTTCTCCAATAGGATTCCCCATCACATCGTAGCGATAAGAGGTAGTATAGCTATTACCCTGCGGATCCTTGAGCTCTTTTTTGATCAAACGGTTCATGAAATCGTAAGTATAGAAAAATTCTTTTTGGCCGCTATTTGAGAGCTGGTGGATGCAATTGAAGTTAGGATCGTAGGCATAGGTGGAGACATTGCCCAAGGCGTCGATTTCTTTTAATAACCTACCTTGATGATCGTAGACCCATTCTAGGCAATACGACCATTGATCGTTACTGTCATAGATATCTTGCCGGGTGATCTTGTATTCTGCATTATAGGTGTTCACCACTTTGCTAATCAGCTTTTGAGTTTGAGATTCCATATCATAACCAAAAACCTCTTCAACAAGAGGAATGCCGATACCTGTCCCCTCCATTCTTGGTGTAATTTTTTTAATGGTACGTTTTGTAATACCTGTAAGATCGTTTTTATCTACCCCTATGCCATTATCACAAATGTGCTCTATTAAAGCTTGGTTTTGATCGTAGCTGTAGAATTCTCTTATAGAGAGAGCCATTCTATCTGTGACAATTTTACTTGCGAGCAGATTCATGCCGTCCACATAAGAGTAGGTTGTAAGTAAAAGACCATTGTCGCTTGTTTCTAAATTCGTAAACCGGTCTTGAGTATAAGTGTTGATAATAGTTTGACAGTCTATATCTGCAGCAGGATAGCCATCCACTAATGGAAAACTCCTGCACGCTTCATTAAGAAATCCAAAACTCTCTTTTTTTAAGATGTTGCCACGGTTATCATATTCAAAGCGGCAATAGTGGAGACAGCCCGTCTTATCATTAAAGCGTCGATACGCTAGTTTACCATCTTCTGTCCAGGAAAAAGCATCTTGTCGATAGAATAAGCCTTTGGTTTTCTTGCCTAAATATTGGATATGGGTAAGGCGATGGTTGCGATCGTAAACGTAGCGCTTGCAGTGACCATTACCGTCCACCACAAGCGTGTCGCCCTCATGGAGAACTGTGTGATCTTTAAGATCCTGATTGATCATGTAGATAAAGGAGTAAAGAGTAATGGGATCATTGTTGCTGCCTGCCGGCGCTTTAATGCATTTGATGCGTCCCACTTGAGCATCTTTTTGGGAAAGAGTAATCTTTTTGTCCAACAGCCAATTTTTACCTTCTTCATAATACTCCAGGTCAATATAGCGTCCATCCTCTTTAGATCTTTTTATTAACTTTATAGGATCACGAATGGTTTTATAATCGTACTCATAAAACTCTCTAGGGGCACAGACTGCAGTGGTCCATTCAAGATAAAAATGGTCACACACTCCGTCTTGATAATAACCAGGATAACAAGCGTACGCTTGAGAAATTTTATGCCCATCACTAAAAAATCGATCTGTATACCTGAGATGGTTTTTTAAATCATCATAAAAGTGCTTAACGTACTCTTCTAAAAAAGTAACACTCTTATCCGCATTCGTAAATGTAGTGCCCCGTAAAGAGGCTTTATCTAACTCATTCCTATCTTGATAAAAATATGCACAACGATTGCCGTTAGGAAACACCTGGTCAGTTAATCGGTAAAGATAATGGTTTTTTCCATATACATCAGTATACTTATCATATTTCACGAAATTTTCTAATGTTCCATCCGGTGTGATGACATGGGCTTGTTTATCCCTCTTCCCTTCTTTAAACTCTAAGAGCAAATTACTTAAATTGGTTGCAGCACAGATCATCCCGCTCGCGTTGTTTGTCACCCCTCTTGTAAGGGCATAGTCATGAGATAGCTTTAACTGAACATCCTTCTTTTTATAGGGCTCAATTAGAAAAATGGTTGATCCCCCACCTCCAATGTATAAAGCATGGTTGTGTTTGATTTTTTTGATTTTTTTTTGAATGAGGTCAATGACTCCAAAATGATTGTCAGACCATAATGTTGCGCGTTCAAATGGATAATTGTGACTATTGAAATTTTTATAAAAAGTAAGCGGCTGCGCACCGGGGACATGATGAATGGGAACAGCAAACGAATACGAACCGCTAATAGTATTCACCCCCTCTACTACAGAGGAAATTTCAGACTCAAAATTCGCTTGTGTGAGTTCACTTTCAGAGCAACAGAGAGATTGGATAAATAAGGAGAGAGCAAAGACAAGATATTTTTTCATTTCCGACCCATAAGTTAGTTCATATGACAATATGGGGGCATTAGAGCACAATTAAATATTTAGTTGCAAGTAAAATAGAAAAAAATTTAACAAAAAAAAGGAATCTCTCTCTATCTGGTGGTTTATCTGGATCGGGCCAATGATGCTTACCAGAAATGTCTGTAAATTTGTGAATATGCCTTTCGGGTGTGACTTTTTCTGGTGGCAAAAAAATATTTTAGACTGTAATCTCTTCTTATAAATCATAAAAAATTGATTATAAGGATCATGTGAGCAAAAAGGCGTCCTGCGTAACCTGGTTTAAAGCATCTATTGCAAGAGGCTCTTCATTATAAACACGGCGATTATACAGAAAATCATATTGATAATTGTTACTAAAGCTTCTGCTTTGATCAGATTATAGTTTAAATCATAGCTATTAGGACGTCCTTGACAACTACTATTCGTTGGATAAGCATAATGACGCCAATTTCCATTACTTTTCTCTTCATGTTTGAGTCGATAATGAGTCCCTTTTATGACACAGCAGAAAAATCATAGCCTTAAGGCAATGGTCATTCGCTCCAGACAAAAAATTTTAAGCAGCTTCCTTGTCAAAAC
>CALBHK010000413.1 GCA_937894565.1 uncultured Chlamydiae bacterium | reverse complement strand
CCAAAATCCCCCGCCTCTTCAAAACCGCCAAAACGCTTTACACAGCAAGCAAAGTGACCAAGGCAACAAAAAATCTATCCACCACAGCAAAAATGGAGAAATTATTTGCCTCAACTTTTAAAACAGAAGTAAAGATAATCAAAACAGAAGTAGCCATAGCCAAAGAAGAAGCTTTATGTTTAGATAAATTATCTAAAGCTGATAAGTGTTTTATTCCTAGATCTCAAGAAACTGATTTATTTTTACCTTTGCCAAGAAATCAGTATGGACAAAACATGCCGAGTTCAGCAAGTCCCCATACGCAATTAGGCTATCGTCTAGGACGTAAGGGGGGGTATAGACAAACAAGAGAATGGGGATATAATGGAAGAGAAATTAAGACAACTGATTGGACTACACATGGAAATGGTCATCCTTATCCCCATGATCACTTTACTTCAATTAATTCAACAGGAGGTACTCTTAAAAGAGACTCTGGGGTGCCTTTTAGGTGGTTAAATGAATAAATTTAAATATTGTCTTCAAATTCGTGGCCTTTCATTCTCTTGCTTAGGTTCACAAGTGACTTTGGTTTTATCTCTTTTGCCTAAAATTAAGGGATATTGGTATCTAATGGATATTAGGGCAAGTAATTCTGGAGAAGAAGGTTTTTTTTTAGAATTTCAAAATACAGATTCGTTAATTAATTACACAAGCACTGTTGATCAATTTCTTTCAGGAGTATTTTTACTTATAGAAAAGAAAGTAAAAATAGAAAAGGACGCTGCATACACAGAAGATCCTCCTTTTCGTAATGATTTGAAAGCACTTTTGGAAATTAGAGCTTTCGATACTAGCTGGTTAGAAGTCTATACTGATGATTATAATCTTGCAAAAAAATTACACTCGTTGCTGATTAAGCCATCTTTTGAATTATCAATCAAACTTACTGAAAGGCATATTCACAAATTTTCAGATATTTCTGATAAGGATCATTGGCCCTACCCAAATAAACCACCAGATAAAGGCTGTCATACATGATTCAATTTAAATATTGCCTTCAAATTAGAGGTCGTCCATTTTCTTGTTTAGGTTCACAAGTGAGTACGATTTTATCGCTTTTATCTATAAAGGGGAACTGGTATTTAATGGATATTAGCACAAACACTTCTGGAGAAGAAGGCGTTTTTTTAGAATTTGAAAATACAGAGTTATTGATAAATTATACTAATACTGTTAATCAATTTCTTTCTGGAGTATTTTTACTCATAGAAAGAAAAATACAAATACAAGAACCTATGTATACTGAAGATATTCCTTTTCGTAATGATTTAGAAGCTCTTTTGGAAATCAGAACTTTTGACACTAGTTATATAGAACTTTATTCAGACGATCATAACCTTATAGAAAAATTACAAATAGGGTTATCCAAGACTCTTTTGGGACCATTTAAATTAATTTTAAAAAATGATCCTATAGAAAAGTTTAGTGATGATTTTTATTAACCAATAAATAAAGTGCTGCCAAAAAAGACTTTGGAATGATTTTCTGAATTCATCAAGAGCACTTAGCAAGGCTTATAAAAAATGACTACACAAGAAGAACTCATCTTATGGCTGCAGAGATGGTATCACACTAATTGTGATGGGGATTGGGAGCACAATCAAAATATTATTATCACAACAATTGATAATCCCGGATGGTCTGTAACCATTAATTTAGAGGAGACATCACTAGAAAATAAGCCATTCGATCATATTTTTGTAGAAAAAGATGATCTAGACTGGTTTTGCTGCCGGATAGAGCAAAATAGGTTCTTGGGAGATTGCGGGGTTTTCAATCTTTTAGATGTGATTGCTGTCTTTAAAAACTTTGTAGAGGAAGAAGAGCGGTGAAGAAAATTGAAATGCAAACAGTGATAGATGATGTCATGAAATTAGATGGCAGCTTAAGAGATATTTATATTTTTGATGTAGTTTTAGAAGATTGGAATCGCATGCTTAAGTTATTAAAGGGCACGTATGCACTTACAAGCGATGAAGAAATCACTCCAGATTCTATTATAGAAATTATTCCTATTTGCAGTGAGCGTGGATTTCTTCTTAGAGTGATGTTAGGGGAAGGAATTTTTGCGCATTGCCATTTTTATGTATCAGAAGATCATCCAAGTCCAATTGAATTTGATCTTGATCCAAGAGAGATCCAAAAACCGGAATCTTTTAAAAAAATGTTGGAGTTTATGCGCTTTTTGGGTGATGGATTGAATAAGGATGTTTTTTTAACCGAGGAAAGCACCGAAGATAATACTCTTTTATATTATTCTTGTGCCACTCAAGAACATTTTTATCGTTTGCCAGAAAAAAATTTAAACTAGCTTAATTATGGGGTAGAGTTATACTGAACATAATTGAAGAATTGAGCATTTGAGCGCGGCAACTTTACATCAAAATTTTGATCTTCACTAATGCCTTGCCTTAAGGCAACTGGAGTTTGGCATTTTGAAAAAAGAAGCCCGATATATGGAGAACGCATGAATGAACCAAACTTAAATAATATATCTGATCTGATTTTATATACAAATAGAGCTCTGCAATGCGAGGTTAGACCTCATATGAGAAAAATTTCTGTTGCATACAACAATCAAGAAAGGAGGTTTATTCTTTATGTGTATTATGACAGACCCTTAACGCAAAAAGAATTAGACTATGATATAGCAGGTACAATAATAGCGGAAATAAGTAGCAATTTCTCCAATTCTTTACATATCTTTTGGGAAGATAAAATTATTATCTTGCCATACCCTGAAAAACTTCCTGAGGAAGGTATTTGTGTTTACAGAAGGTATGAACCCTCAACAATAGATGAGTCATGAAAAACAAATAAGGTAATATATGAATAAG
>CALBHK010000412.1 GCA_937894565.1 uncultured Chlamydiae bacterium | reverse complement strand
CTTAAATTCAGGGCGCCTCCTCGTCAAACTCCCAAATCTTCAAGGTGTTTCGGTAATAAGGCTGGCAACTTAAAACTTCTTCCGCTATAATGGCCTCTTATGCAAGAACAACCTATCTGTTTACAAGTTAAAAACTTAGTCAAAAGCTATGGCGGAAGAAAAGTTGTCAACGGTTTATCCTTTGATGTCAAAAAAGGTGAAATCGTTGGTCTTTTAGGCCCTAACGGCGCTGGCAAAACAACAGCTTTTTATATGACAGTGGGGCTGATTAGTCCTGATTCCGGAGAAGTCATTTTTGAAAATCGCGATGTTACCCGCCTTCCTATGCACCGGCGCGCTCGTATGGGCATGGGTTACCTAGCTCAGGAACCCTCTGTTTTTCGCTCCTTAACGGTGGAGCAGAATATTTTAACGGTATTAGAAATCCTACCTTTGCAAAAAACAGAAAAAATCAAAATTTTACAGGAACTAATGCGAGAATTACGCATTGAACATCTAGCTAAAAAAAGGGCAGCCTCTCTTTCCGGAGGAGAGCGACGTCGCTTAGAAATTGCTCGCGCTCTTGCAACATCGCCTCAGTGTCTCATGCTGGATGAGCCTTTTGCCAACATCGATCCTATTTCTGTTCATGAAGTGCAAGAAATTCTTCGCTATCTTGCTAAAAAAGGCATTAGCATCCTGATCACTGACCACAATGCACGAGAAATATTCACCATTGTTGATCGCAGTTTCCTTGTACGCGATGGACAAGTCATGCTTAGCGGCTCCGTAAACGATCTTCTAAGTAGCGAAGAAGCCAGAAAAAGTTACTTTGGCACCCAATTCACAATCTAATAGACCTCTTGCACAACTTGCTTTGCTTTAAAAAAATGAAATTTTTTGTGCAGATTTGGGATAAAATTTTGAGAGCATATGTTAACATATGGTCGAAAAATTTTATCATAAAGATGCCAAAAAAGACATTTTTAGAAAGTAAATGAAGGGATGCAAGGGGTCTGGTATGGATAAAGAAGAATACAAAGAGCTCTGTGATAGCATCTGGGAGCATAATAGACTCTATTATTTAGAACATGCTCCAATCATTAGCGATACAGAATTTGATTTTTTACTTAAAAAATGCGAAGCGATTGAAAAAGAGCATCCCGATTGGGTCGATGCGGATTCTCCTACCCAGCGTGTGGGAGAGATGCCCTCTATTGGCTTTCATACAGTTGCGCATCTAACGCCTATGCTCTCTTTGGCCAATACTTATTCGAAAGATGAGGTAGCCGATTTTGTAAAGCGTGTGAATAAATTAACAGGAAATACTCAGGATGATTTTTGCTGTGAATTGAAGATGGATGGTGTGGCGCTTTCTTTAGTTTATGATCAAAGAAGACTTGTAAGGGCTGTGACGCGCGGCAATGGTAAAGAGGGAGACGAGGTCACGCAGAATATCCGCATGATGCGTTCTATTCCCTTAAAACTCTCTCAAAGCGCTCCTATGGGAAGAATTGAGATCAGGGGTGAAGTATTCATGCCTTTTAAAACATTTGTTAGGCTTAATGCAGGTAAGGAAGAGGATGATCTTTTAGCCAATCCCCGTAATGCAGCAGCTGGTGCATTGAAACTACTAGACCCTGCAGAATCAGCCAAAAGAGGTTTGGAATTTTTAGGGTATGCGATCGAAGGAGACCCTTCGATTGAAAGACAGGCCCAGGTGCATCAGAAATTAAAGGAGTGGGGAGTTCCATCTCTAGAATATGTGTGCAAGTGCGCATCCATAGAGGAAATTGAAGCTTTTACTCAAAAAATATTTAACCTGCGTCCTCATCTTCCTTATGCTATTGATGGTGTTGTGATTAAATTGGACTCTATTGCTCAGCAGAAACGGTTAGGTGCTACAGGAAAACATCCGCGTTGGGCAGTTGCTTATAAATTTGCAGCAGAGCAGGGGCAGACTATAATAGAATCAATAGACGTGCAGGTGGGAAGGACCGGGGTATTGACACCTGTTGCCAATTTGCGTCCTGTCTTTGTAGCGGGAAGTACAATCGCTAGAGCTACTTTGCATAACGAAGAAGAGGTGGAGCGCAAAGATATTCGTGTGGGCGATCATGTAGTGATTGAAAAAGGGGGAGATGTCATTCCAAAAATCTCTTTCGTCCTTTTTGAAAAGCGTACAGGAGCAGAATCACCATGGAAAATGCCCTCTCATTGTCCAGCATGCGGGGCTGTAGTAGAAAGGATAGAGACCGAGGTTGCTGTGCGTTGTCCTAATTTTTCTGCCTGCCCTAAGCAGCAATTGCGGCGCTTGATCTATTTTTGCAGTAAAGAGGCGATGGATATTGAAAATTTGGGAGAAAAAGTCGTTGAGCAGCTTTATCAATTGGGATTTGTTAAACGTGTAAGTGATTTCTTTTTTCTTAAAGAAGAGCAGCTCTATTTGATGGATGGTTTTAAGGACAAATCGGTACACAATCTGCTAAGAAGTTTAGAAAAAGCTAAAAAAGTTACCTTGCCGCGTTTGATTATGGCTTTGGCGATCAAGCATGTAGGGGCAGCGACAGCTGAGCTATTAGCTAAGAAAGCCGGAGATTTAGAGACTTTGATCTCTTTAAAACAAGAAGATTTATTAGAGATTGAAGGCATTGGGCCAAAAGTGGCAGACGCAGTGGTGAGTTATTTTGCAAATCAAGAACACAGGGAAGAGATCAGACGTTTATTAGAAGCAGGAGTTGAGCCGCAAAAAGTGGAGAGGAAGCAGATAGAAAATCTATTATTTAAGGGTAAATCTTTTGTTTTAACGGGGACTTTGAAGGCATTTACAAGAACGGATGCCGCTGCTTTAATTAAGGAGCGCGCGGGTAAAGTAGTGAGTGCGGTGAGTAAGAATACCGATGTGGTGGTTGTGGGGGAAGATGCTGGATCTAAAGAGGATAAAGCAAGGGAGTTAGGGGTCACTATTTGGGATGAAGAAGCTTTCTTAAATGCTCTAAAAGGGTAATTAAAGGTGTGAATTTAGAAAAAAAATTGCACGATATTGAAGTTGACCTAGCTTTTTTTTGTGCTATTCCTATTGTTGGAGTATTACCCGGGGCTTTAAGGGTTGCTTTGGGTAGCATTCAAACAATTATCGCTTTATTTGCGGGTGTTTTTTTTGGTATGGGATTTTTGATGCAAGTGAAGGGCTGTGATGCTCCGTGCAAAAAAGCTACTACCCATGTTGTTCATGGCTTAGGGAATATCATGGCAGGTCTTATTGAAGGGATGCCATTGATTGGAACTATAAGCTATCTATTTCGCTTGCGATCCCGGCACTTTACAGGCAGTGCAACAAGTTCTATGTGTTATTTAGCTTACAAAGAATATGGCGAAAAAAGAAGGCTGTGGATCGCACAAAACGTAGACCGGCACCCCGATTACAAACCAAGCAGAAAAAGTAAGTGTTCTTTGCCCTTTTTAGAGGTCTGAATTGCGATCACGAAGAGGTTCACATAGTAATTCCATACTGTTTAATGATGTCATTAAATTTTTGATAAACCTCTTTTTTTTGATTATCAGACAAGCTGGTTAAAGAATTTGGCAAGTCATAAAGCCTGGTGCATAATGTCTTCCAATAATCGCTTGGTAGATTATTTTGTTGGCTCACAAGTAGCTCAAATTCTTCGCATAACTCTTTTAAATAACACAGCTTATCCTTTTCCCAAAAACCTGTAAAAAGACTTGCATTACCAAAAGAGCGGAAAAATGCAAACACAACCCCATGATAATCCAAAGAGAGGATTTTATTCTGATCATGCCCGCCCATCTCAATCAAAATGGTGTACAATTTATTTAAGTTGTTTTTTAAAGCGTGAAAATTTTGATAATAAAGTTTTAGTTTTAGAAAAAGCCTTTCTGAATGAGTAACTATTCAGGTCCCCCCGTTTGCTACGCAAACAAGGCGATCTGACAGAAAAAACTGTTCCACACT
>CALBHK010000411.1 GCA_937894565.1 uncultured Chlamydiae bacterium | reverse complement strand
GGTATGCCGGTTATGGTATCATACATGATAAATCCTTCGCCGCGTTCTTTTAAAGTAAATCCTTCCGTAACTGATAAAGTTGATTCTATGGTTGCAGCATCCGCTTCCACCAGCAACTCAAGTTCATTAACCACTTCAAACTGCCGTTTAAATAGGCCGGTTAACGCAACCTGTTTGCCGGGAAATATTTTTACGAAGAAACTTTCCACTTCAGGTGCAATCAATGCAACCTGCGCATACAGGTAACTGCCTTTATGCTTGTTATAAAATTCAATCGTATCAATGATGTTCTGTTGTGTTTTTTCACCAAAGCCCTTATATAATTTTAACCTGTTCTCTTTGCATGCATATAATAACTCACCAACAGATTCTATCTCCATTTCCTTCCAGATACTGTTAATTTTTTTTGGTCCAATGCCTTTAATGTTTAACATTTCCAAAACCCCCGGAGGCGTTTTTTGGATCAAATCTTCCAGGATTTTCAATTTTCCGGTCTTCAGCAGTTCTTCAATTTTTTGAGCCGATGAGGATCCGATTCCCTTTAATGCGGAAATTTTTTCTACCGATAACTCATGTAAGGGCACTTGTAATTTTTCAATAGCGAATGCCGCCGATGCATACGACTTCGATTTAAAACTGTTCTCACCATGTATGTCCATCAGTTTCGCCAGTAATGAAAATGAATCTGCAATTGAATAATTATCCATGATTCAAATGTAATTAAACGCAACTTAATATAAGCGGGAAGTGTAAAAATAAACAGCGGGGAAAAATTTGGCAGGTCTGTTGAAACGCTTGCCAGGAAAGGGTTTTACAGGTATTGGCATAAAAAAAGTCCCGGAAGAACCGGGACTCATTATCTTTCGCTCTTTAAAAAGAATTAAATTATTTCTTTTTAGGAGCTGCCTTCTTAGTAGCGGCTTTTTTTGGAGCAGCTTTCTTAGTAGCGGCTTTCTTAGTAGCAGCTTTTTTAGGAGCAGCTTTCTTAGCAGCAGCTTTCTTAGGAGCAGCTTTCTTTGTTACTTTTTTAGCAGCAGCTTTCTTAGGCTTAGCTGCAGTACCGGTTGACTCTTCAGCCATAGCGGCAGCAGGAGAGATCTTTGCTCTCTTAGTGGACTTCTTCTTGGTTGGCTTGGTTGCCATTTAGTTTTCCTCCCTTGGAAATCAATCTGGTGGGCAGGAACTTTCGCAGACACAAGCTGGAAAAGAATCCCTAATATTGAACGCCTGCTCTAGACGATATCTAATGAACTACTAAAGTGACTCGAAACTGCTACTTCATATTGATGTATCAACTTGATGTATCAATCGCTTCTCAAATTTGATTGTCCATTTATCGTTTCGACTAAACGCTAACTACCACCGTCTTTTTTGTAGAGACATCATTTTTTTCAAAATGACACTCAATTACTTTCACACCACACGCGTCATAGATTACATTCGAATGGAATAAATTGCAACACAAATATCTTCCCTCAGTTGCTAACTAGCAGCCACTGAGAGCAGAAAACGACACTGATTCGCCAACGCGAGTACCACTCGAAACTGTCTATTTAAGCCACTTTCGCCAGCATCTAGCGCGCGAGTGGTACCACTTCAAAGCAGTCGAATTGATTGAAAAAATATTTTTCGGAACTGTCACAAAAAAATGATTGAGCTCTAGACAAACACAATTTTTTTCAAAAAACGATCGTTTCAGGATCTCAACCGAACAATTGATTTAGCAAAAAGTTTCTTCGATACCACTCCCGGTGACGACAAGTTATCAAGCGTGAGAGCAATTTCACGAATCAAGCAATAGCCCGCACCATAGCTCAATTACAGGCAATCGAGGGCAGAGAGAAATTGAAGAATCGACTTGATGATTTGAAATCTGACCTAGAGAAAACGGGAAGTACCGGCAAAGCCGAAAGCAGATCTAAATGCTTCGCCCTGAATCTCTTTCAATTGGCGGAAATCAATTACATCATTGTCGATCAAGCGTTCGTACTCACCAGGCAAAGTACAGGGCGATGGATTCCTTCCCGGATTGTCTGTACACACCGCAATTGCCACCCCAGCTTCCCTACAGCGATTAAACACGGTCTTCAGTTCTGAAAAATCTTTGAGCACTCCGGTTTGTTTGTAGCTAGTGGGACAAACCTCTAGAGTGATCTGCCGTTTGGAAAGCTCCTTTAACATGCTCGGTTTTTGCAAAGGAATGTGTATGCCATGACCAATGCGATCGAGGGTAGCGAAGTAACGAGGATCAACATTGTCGATGCCAGTCTCTCCCAAGTGGCACGTTGTCTTCAATCCAGAGGCGCGAGCCCGAGCCATGAGCTTGATCCACTCTTCAGTCTTTTCCGTGTTGATTTCCGGACCAGCTAGATCAACTCCGACCACAGGTCCAAGATTGTCTTGGGCAACTTTGAGAATGGCCTCATTGATTTTGAGAGGCAAGCGTCTATCAAAACAAAGAATCTGCTTCACGATGATTGGATAGTCG
>CALBHK010000410.1 GCA_937894565.1 uncultured Chlamydiae bacterium | reverse complement strand
CTCAAAACCACCCACACTGATAGTCATTTGCTCGATATGAATATCAATGGCCATTCCCTCAACAACTAAGCGATAACCGACAAAATAGGCATAAGCTTTGACACCTGTTGGTGGCAAATCCACACCATAAACCAATACCGCAATACGCTCAGTCATATTTAATTTCCGCCACTCAAAATAGAGCTAATAATGACAATAATAATCCCCAGTAAATAGAGTCTACCCCACAAACCGCCACGATTACGTCCAGTCATTGCACTACTTAACAACTCAGCACTTAATCGTTTCATTGGTAACGACTGCATCCATACCGTTCCCGGCCCTGTAAGGCTGGCATAAAATAAACCTTCTCCACCAAATAAAGCGGTCTTAACTTTACCTGCATAATGAATATCATAAGTAACCGCAGAGGTTGAGGCCACCCAACAACCACTATCCACTTGTAAAGTTTGGTTTGGGGCTAAATTCATTTCGGTTAATCCACCAGTAGCATTAATAAACACCCAACCTTTACCAGTAATACGCTGAATAATAAAACCTTCACCGCCCAAAAAACCAACACGAATTTTCTTTTGTCGTGCTAATTTAACTTCTGTCCCCACTTCACCTGCTAAAAAAGCACCACGTTGGCAAATTAATTCACCACCAATTTCGGCCAAATTAACAGCAATAATTTTGCCAACAGTTGGCGCAGCAAAGGCAACGCGCTGATTTTGTCCGCTATTATTGGTATATAAACTACTAAATAAAGACTCGCCTGTTAATGAGCGTTTTAGCGCACTAAAAAAACCATTACCATCACCTAAAATGGTTTTGACGTCTAAATAATTATCCATATACATCATCGCACCTTGCTCCCCAATCACTGAACATTGTGGTGGCAAAGTGACTTCTACATACTGCAAATCAGAACCCAAAATTTGAAAACTCATCTCTGACATAATTGTTCCTTAAAATACCATTTAGTGTTTATCGGGATTTAATAAATAACCCACCACAAAGCCTAACACAATAAAACCACCTGAAACATCAATACTAATAATTGCCGTAGCAATTACGCCTAAGCCAGAACCTTTCATACCATTGACCATTTTTGCCTGTCGGCGTTTTTTTACCGATAAAGGTGCACGTTTTTTACCATGTTTAGCCCGTGCTGAGCGTGTACTATTGTCACTTTTCGCACGATTACAACTAATACAAGCAGGATACAAATTATTTAAATGATGTGTGCCACCCTTGGCTTGTGGAGTTGAGTGTTCAACTTCCCACGAACCGCTGCGGCCAACATCACCATAACGATCAAAATCTAATTTAGCATGACAAATATGACAGTAGCCTGACGTACGGTCAAAAATTTGCTCTAGTCTCTTTTCGGAAAACTTCATAATTAACTGATTATTAAAAATTTATTAATTCTTAAATGATAATCTTTTCCTGTCATCATGTTGTGATAAAAATGTCCAACAAACGTCTTGTTTTGACTTTAAGAATTGGCTTTTCTAAACACACTAGGACTTTTTCCTGTCCAACGTTGAAAAGCATGAATAAAGGCGGCTGACTCACTATAACCAAGTTGTTCGGCAATATAATCGACCGAGAATTGGCCACACTGTAGATAGTGTGCTGCTTTTTGATAACGTGCTTGGTCTAAAAGTTGTCTAAAGGTGGTTTGCTCGGCAGCTAATTGGCGGCGAAAACTACGTCCTGTTAGCCCCATAATCGTTGCCACTTCATCAGCACTCGGATAACAACGGGTAACTAAATCCAAATAACTTAACACGCGACCTGTTAAACCATCATTGTGAAAACGTTGGGCTAATAAGGCATCACATTGTTGTTTATAGAGTAAATGTAAAAATGGATCAACGCGATAATACCCAAGCCCTATTCAAGAAAGTTTTAAATAATTTTTATGAACGAGCTTTTGTGACAGAGGTTGTTGGCACTCCCAAAATAGTCATTGGAAACGGCGATGATGTTCTGCTTTATATTATGGTTAAAGCCTCTTACGACAAAAACTATGCAGATGAGTTGAAAAACACAATTATTGGGGCAACAACTCCATCCCCAGACATTACAAATCTATCCATTCATGAGCTTGGTAATAAACACTTTGTTTGCTTTTCAGAGGCATCGGAAACCGAATGGCTCTCATCAGAAAAACTAGAACAGCGAAAAAAGAAGATTGATGAACCTTTTGAGTTTAATGAAGATCCATATAAGTATGTTCCTCGCATTACTCCGTTTCTAACAGGGGTCGCCTCAGAAAACGGAAAAAATCGTACGCTAAGGTTTTGCTCCATCCCGTAGCGGTCGGAATTGGCCTGGTCAAGTTGATATGTTGCCACCCCAGCGGTGACAGGTATTTCAGCAAGCCGTCATCCACAGCACAGGCATCCGCCTGGCGTGGATCACAAAATACCCGCAAAAATCTTGCAGGCGTTGCCACCCAGAAACAACCTGCGGGCCTGCTCATCCAGTCCAAGTCCGCTAATGCCTTCCAAGGCTTTGGCAGGAGTGATCATCGGGTAGTTGGTGCCAAACAGCACCTTATGACGGCCGTGTCCTTTCATGTAATCGACCAGCACTTGAGAGCAGGCTCAGCCATGGCTGAAACGCGTGCAGGATGAACCTGCAGTTACGGAGATCATGAGTCGGACGCCCCTCCTGCCTTGCCTCCCAAGCTCTTGAAGCCTACTGGAAAGAGAAAGCGTCCGATGCAGACCAACTTTTCCCCCATACGCAGTTGCACCGAGACTGTCGTGATACGCTTTCCCGCTCTCACGATATGAGGGAGAGCGCAAATTGTTCCAGCAAACGCTGGCCGCAGGTAATCAAAGGTCAGCGTGGAGCAGGCTGGTAACTCGATCATGCCCAAAGAGCGTGCAAGATGAGTAGCGGCTACCACCTCGCCAAAGCTGGCAAGAATGCCGCCATGGAAGGTCCGAAGCAGGGGATTACCGACATGATTCTCGCAAAAATCGATTAGATAGAGTGTTTTTCCCTCTACAACCTCCTCGCGTAATCCCAAGAATCCATGAAAGGGAACCGCGGGTTGTATGAACGATGTCGCCTCATAACATTCCGATCTTGCTCGCTCCATCCCCATCATGCAGTCCTCCTTTCCGTTGAATTGAAAGCTGGCCCCAAGGTGTTGATGGCGAACGAGCCGGTAACCGTGGCGAGTGGCATCTCATCACCCAGCGCATAGCCTCGGCCGGTAATAAAAGCGACGCTGTCCGTCCAACCGATACATTCGACCACTGCGTGCAATCCACTGCGGACTGGGATAGCACGCAGGTAATCGACACGCAGGTCGATGGTGGCAATCGGACGGAGTGAACAGAGCGCGGAGAAAATGGCCAGTCCGCACGTTGTGTCGAGCAGTGTCACCAGTGTGCCCCGGTGCAATGCACCGCGACTGTCGGAGAACATCTCGGAAAATGGCATCGTCATTTCCGCTTTGGCGTCGGCGACAGCCGCTACTTCAATACCGAAAGCGTTGAACAGTGGATGTTGACTGCCGAAAAATGCCTTGGCCATCGTTGCATGATCCAGTTCTGACTTCATATACAATCCATTAAGTACACTTCAATTGAATCAACTTAATTAATACGTCAGGGCAGCGTCGCAATAGCGACGTTCCGCTGCCCGTACTAATAGCAGAGCCTCCGAAAGCTGCTCCACAGGAAAGTTTTCGCTCTCGGAGCTATCCTTCAGAACCACCGCAAGCTCACTCCAGCAACGGGCACTTTCCGCCATTAGCACTGGCAGCCCCAGATCAGCAATGTGCGGATCCGCCAATGCGGCCTCTTCCAGAAATTCCGCATACATCTTACGGAAGCCACCGCCGCCCGTGCCACGCCGCTCGATGATCTGGTAGGCAAACCGTGTCGTCCAACGCCAGTCGCCTTCACGCTCCCAACGGCCAAGATCAGCCAGCCAGGTGTCTAGCGCGGCAACACCGGAATGAGGCGCGCCTTCCAGCAGTAAACGGGCGTTATGGCGTATGGCCGCGGCCACCCGCTCGACTGAATACCGGGCATGGATGGCTGAAGGCGCGAACAGATTGCCAGCATGGAAAAAGGGCGGCAGCTCAGAAAAGCGAGCACGAGCCAATGCGGCACGAGCCAACGGGATGGGAGCGGGACGCTCGGTATCAGTCACCAAGATGTAGTCATCCGCCGCTTGGCGTTGCCAAGCCACTATGGCATGGCCAGGAAAATGGGTGCGACTCGCAAAATATGGCAAGTGAAAGATGTCGGTCAGCAGCAAGGCGGGACGTCCTTGGTCGAGAAGATCATCCAGCGCTTGCGCCCCCTCTTCGATCGAACCATAACTGGTCCAGGTAAAGGGGATGTCGAGTGTCTGGAATACTCGCTCCTCGTATCCCAGCGAACGTACATGAACCAAAAAGGGAACTGGCGCATTCGGCAACATCAGATAGGTGATGCCCAAACCCGAGCCCAAACCAGCTGCCAAGCCGGTGGATGACGGCAGTCGGGCACAGGCCTTGCTGGAAGGCAAGGAGGCGCCGGCGCCCAAGCCGGCTGCGTCCGACAGCGGGCGCTTCATCGTTCAGGTCGGGGCGTTTGCCGATGCGGCCAAGGCGAAAGAAACGCGTCTCAAGGTTGAAAGGGCCGGTCTGACCACGTACATCCATGTCGCGGAGACGCCCGAAGGCAAGCGGACCCGGGTCCGGGTCGGACCGTTCAGCAACCGGGCCGATGCGGAAAAAGCCGCCGCGAAGATCCGCGGGCTGGACCTGCCAGCGGCCATCCTGACGCTTTGAACCGGTTGGATGCGTGACGGCCACGGACTGGATTCTGCTGGCGGTGCTGGTGGCTTCATTGCTGCTGGGTGCGTGGCGCGGGCTGGTGTTCGAGATGATGTCCCTGGTGGGCTGGATCGCTGCCTTCGTGATCGCCCAGTGGTGGGCGCCCGAGGTCGGACGGTACCTGCCGATGGGCGAGGCCACGGAGCCGGAGTCGAGGTGATCGCGGCCGATCACGATCGGCGCCTTCAACTCACCTGACTTCACCATCTCGTTGAAGGCGAGGCCCATCCGGTGGCG
>CALBHK010000409.1 GCA_937894565.1 uncultured Chlamydiae bacterium | reverse complement strand
TTTTGATTGATTCTAAGTTTATCCTCTAGCCTCTTTATCCTTTTGTCTGCCGATCCTTTCATTCATTTACCCTTGTTTCCAATTCGCTCAAGCGCTTTTCAAGATCGTAAGTATGCACTGCCTTTACGAACGTCTCGACAGTCTTAGATAAAGATTCTCCCTCTGCTGGAGTTATCTCTGCGCAACAGACAGCATTAACAATGGTTGACGCGGCTTTTATTGCATCTTTGGAGTTTTGTAATTTAGGAAATCTTATTTCAATCTCGCGATCCTTTTTAGGCGGTAACACACGATCCAAAACAAGTTTAATAGCTTGGATATTACCTTCCAAAGCCTCTTCTATCAGTTTACGGCAAATATTATCCAATTCTCCTTTTAACAGGTGCTCCGCGGCTAAGGTAGCTTTATTTTTGGTGCCTTTAATCTTCCCTTTCGGGTTGCCGGATTGTCCCTTCTGAAATTTTCCTTTTCCCTGCTTTTTCTCTGCATTTTCAGGCATTCTATTACCCCATTCGATTTTAAATCATTCTTCACAATATTGCTCAAAACACTCCATAATCATCCTACTGAAATTTTCTGGTGGTAAGTTAAATTGATAATCCTTACCTGACGATAAATGCGTGCAGTACGCTTTAGTAATTTTTATATCTTCCCACTTTTTTGTTTCTTTGAATTTTTTGATATATTCTCGGTTAATCTGAATATGTGTGTTTTTTTGAGAATAATTTTCTCGTAAAGCCACCTCCATCCAAGCTTCATGCTTTTTTATTGAATCTTTTCTAAAAGCCAATAACATTAAGTTAGAGGTGATTCGGTTAATATCGTATTTACAAACCCAGCGGGTAAGTGAAGGCTCATAAATTCGCAAATTATTGACTTCAAGATAAGCTTGTAAAACGATGAGATCTTCTTTCTGCTTTTTGGAAAGAGGCTCACTATCGACTTTTACACTATCGACTTTTCTAGTATCGTTAAACGCTCCCTTTATATCTTTATTTTCTTTTGTCTTCGTTTTTCGTTTGTGGCCTGTGGTTTGGCCTTTCTGCTGTTCCATTTCCTGGCCATGAAGCTGGCCCGAAATCTGACAAAATGAATCTACAGCAAGTCTGTAAACTGTATAAGAGCTGGCCTTTTTGCTCACCACCTCCTCTACGTATCCTAGACCAATAAGTTGGTTCAGCCTAGTACGGGCATTTTTTTCCGAAATGCCTGCTTCTTTTGAAAAATTTTTCCTACCGTACATAAATTCAAAAGAATTCAGAGACAAATGCTTATAGTTATTCTTTAAAGGGATTGATTTTGGATAAGGAGATATACGACGCATCATGCAAACCACAAATCGCATCATTATATAGTCCTCTACAAATGCTTCTGAGAAAAATTCATAAGGAATCGGCATAAAACGATAAGGAATTGGAGAGCTATCAGACATAAATCTCCCATAGATTTTTGCTCACTAAGCTATTCATGGGCAGATTTTTTGAGCCTGAAGTTGCTCCCAAACTTCTAAGTCAGAAAAACTCCATCGCGCAGAACCTGCACTTAATTTTATTGGCCGTGGAAAATTTCCATTGCTAACCCATCTCCATATGGTTGGACGACTGACTCCATAACGCTTCGCTACTTCTATATCCCGTAAAAACGGTGTTTCATTTTTCATCATATAACCTCAATTAGTTGTTATATGATTCAATATGATAAGAAGGTTATTACTGTGCTAGCATCGTAAAAAAAATCATTTCTTTTTTGGTGATTGATATCCTTTTACAACTTTATATACATGAGAAAGAGATCTTTCTTGATTCAAAGCAATTATTTTATAAATTTGGGTGTCCTTTAAATTAGGTGTGCGCTTTTTTTGTCGTTCATAAAGGGCTAAATAAGTTCTTTGTAACTTTATTTTTTCCTCCTTCATGTTTATAGCTCTTTTCTTTCCCCCATTACGAGCTCCTCGACAATTTTTATTGTTGCTAATCGGTCCAAATTTCCCTAACCCCATTAAATTTGATAAATTCTGCATTTTTGCGATGCCTTCAATGTATTCAATGAAATAGGATAATGCTGTTATTTTAGCTAAGATTTTAGGATTACCAAAAACCAAAGCCTCTTCTTTAGGGCTCATCTGTTTTCCTGTGCGACTTTCCCAATATCCACGCATATCTGCAAGTTGATTCATAAAAAATTTTATTAAAAAAGTGGCAAACCTCTGAAGATCAACTTGTTCATCGAGTTCCCAAATTTTTGATAAAATATCTTCCCAGGCAGGCTCAGCCTTAAAAACATCCTCAACAAGGTTTGGATTTACCATTATTTCTTTAAATAACATTTTTCACTCCTTTTTAAATTCATCCTTGCTCACTAGCATTTTTAGTTTTTCACCTAAATTTTCCCAAGCTTGCTTCATTTCTGCTTCGTAGCCATAACGTTGATAAATACGCTTTACTTTGTTTTTTTCTATATGATTAAGGCAACACAATAAGACATTGATTGATATAAAGCAATCTGAAAATATATCATGAACTTGATTTTGATGAGACTGGATAAGACAAGATGAGACAGCGAAAAACACATAAATACTTGCCTGGGGGGCAAGGGGTAGGAGGTTCAAATCCTCTCATCCAGATTCTTTTCTTTTAGTAATTTATAATCATCTTTCATCTTAATGCTCAGTCCACACTACGTTTGGCTGGGCATGTTTTCTTTGAAGAGAATTTATTCAAAAATCTATACCCTTAGATTCGCCGGCTAAAACCAACCCTTTTTGAAAAAATATGAACAAAAACACTATTTGGGATATCAGTCCCTTAATCACAACCGATTTTCCGCTTTGGCCAGGAAGTAAACCTCTTCAACGCACAATTGTATGATATTGCTCTCTTAGAGAATCTTTACCTGGAAAATGTTCCAGAAGGTTTATACGAATTGATTGCGCTTCCTCTTAAAATACAAGGTTTGGATGCAAGCCCAGTGCGGGCTATATTAAGAAGTTTTGATCGATAAGTGATGCAAACCTGTTGTTCACAACTTTGTTCATAACCTGTTTATAAGCTGTTAATAACTTATCTCTATTAAAGACAATGTTTATAACTTGCCGTTTATCAACAATTTGTAAACAAGTTATGAACAAGAAAAAAGGGTGTTTTTCAGAGACAAATGAATGAGTTATGAACATCTCCACAAAGACTGAAGAAGAAGAAGTATTCTATATATAAAATAAGAATTCAATAGGGTATGTGGAAAACTCTTTCTTTGTTATACTCTGCACAATCAAACGAAGGGGCTCTATGGCAACTTATCATGTAGATGATTATTTTGATTTATCACAGGTGCCCTTTAAATCGCTATTTGAGGGCTTAGAAAATGTTTGGGATGTCATCCCCTTAATTGGCTCTTTTTTTGAAAAAAAGGCCTATTTTAGGCCTTTAAAAGAGATTCCTTATGGTGTCTATGTTTTAAACCCTGAATCTATCTTTGTTGGAGCTGAAACAATTATTGAACCAGGGGCTTACATTTGCGGACCCTGCATCATTGGAAATCATTGCATTGTACGACACGGAGCCTACATAAGAGGAAATTTTATTTGTGGAGATCATTGCGTGATTGGACATGCGACGGAAATTAAAAACTCGATTTTTTTAAATCATACCCATGCTGCTCATTTTAATTATGTAGGCGATAGTGTACTGGGCAATGGAGTGAATTTGGGCGCGGGGACTATTTTAGCTAATTTGAAATTAAGACGTGATGAAGTGTTTGTGATGCATGAAGAGAAAAAAATTCATACAGGACTTAAAAAATTTGGTGCGATTTTAGGAGATGGTGTGCAAACGGGGTGTAATACCGTGACAAATCCGGGCACTTTGATGGGAAAAGGAAGTTTTTGTTTTGCTAATACAACAGTCAGTGGGGTTGTGGAAGAGGGACAGAAGGTAAAAATTTGGGGGCAGCGTGCAGCAAGTAAAGGGTTTTGATTTAAGCAGCTACCAAAAAATAATTGAACAAGAGTTAGTAAAACGAATAGACGCTTTAGGGCCGCAGAATCGCTTAAAAGAAGCTTGCGAGTATGTATTGATGAGTAAAGGCAAGCGGGTGCGTCCTATTCTTACATTGATGGTAGCTCAATCTTTGGGAAAGGGTTTGGATGCTGTGCAAGCCTCTCTTGCTATTGAATTTTTTCATACAGCTTCTCTTGTGGCAGATGATCTACCTTGCATGGATGATGAAGAAGAGAGGCGTGAAAAACCTACTGTGCATACTGTGTACGGGGGGGCTGTCGCTCTTTTATCTACTTATGTATTTATTGCAGCCGGTTATGAAAGCGTCTTGCTAAATGCGCAGGAGATGAAAAAAACATTTCCTCAAGATTATGTGGACCATGTGGGGATGCTTGCTTTTGAGTGCATCACACGTAATGCAGGTATTCAAGGAATTACTGGAGGGCAGTTTTTAGATATTTATCCCCCCAATTTTAAACTTGAAACGATTAAAGAAATTTTATGCAAAAAAACAGTGACTCTTTTTGAAATCGCTTTTGTTTTGGGATGGCTTTTTGGAGGGGGTGATCTTTCTAAACTTAAACTTGTTGAAAAGGCCGCTTACCATCTTGGAATGGCTTTTCAAATTGCAGATGATATTGAGGATAGAGAGCAGGATTTAGAAAGAGAGGGCGCTGTCAATATTGCTGTAGCATGTGGAGAAGAGAAAGCAAAAGCCTTTTTTAATGAAGAAGAAAAATTATATCTTGAAACACTACAAAAATTGGAAATAGCGACACCGCAATTAGTAGGGTTAGTGGATCTATTTCGACCTTAGAAGAGAGAATTAGAGGTAGAAGAGATAGAGAAGTTAACCGCAGAGCCGCAAAGTACGCTGAGGAAACGCAGAGGGATGTGCAAAGATAATTGCGATGTAACGCCACAAATTCAACGCAAAGGCGCAAAGGTGGGAAGAAAAGTCTATTTCTTGAAGATTTCCTGGAGTTGAAATAACGTAATGTTGAAGTTTATACAGAAATATTCCTTTGCGCCTTTGCAGATCGGAAGAGCACACGTCTGAACTCCAGTCACATCACGTTATCTCGTAT
>CALBHK010000408.1 GCA_937894565.1 uncultured Chlamydiae bacterium | reverse complement strand
TTCTCTGCGTTTCCTCTGCGTACTTTGCGGCTCTGCGGTTAACTCCCCCTTTCCTTCCTCTCCCTCTCTTCTTTTCTTCTTTGCTAAATAGACTGTTGTGGTTCCCCAAAGAAACTCGGCTTCCATCTGGTCCACAACATGAAAACTCTTTGTCGCATCATAAACGCTAATGGGAAAGCTCACTGAAATGACACTCCCCTCCCAATTCTCTAATTTTTTAACCAAAGCCCTCAACACCTCTTCATCCCAGCTAGAGCCATATAGATAGATCCATTGGCAATCTTTTGGAAATTCTACCTGCAATAAATCTCCCTGCACTATTTGGACATCTTTTAAATCAAACCAACTTACAATTTTATCTGCTTCTTTTACAAATGATCCCACTTCCTCAACGCCCCAAACTCGGCACCCCCAATAAGCATGCAACCAAAAAGCGACTCTCCCCCGTCCGCAACCGAGTTCCATCACGCCATCATTTTTTTGAATGCCGAAACGTTTGACAATCGCTTCCATTGTGGTCAATGGCGTCTCCCCATATTGATAGACATTCTCTTCCCCTTTTTTCTGTAAAAAAATGCGGCTGATACGGTAAGGATTTTTAAAAAAATAGAAAAAGCGCAACATTAAATCGATTTGAGCAAATCGAAAATTTTTATAATAACGTGCAAAGACATGGGCTTCTTCTTTTATATGAACTGTATAAGCAGTTAAACGCAGCCGATAGAGCCGGCACAGCTCAGACCAGGAAAAAGTCATAAAACACTTTTGCTACCAAGAAAAACATTAACGAAGAAAGCACATCATTAAACGCCGTGACAATAGGACCGGACGAGACTGCTGGATCCACACCGATACGTGCAAAAAAGAAGGGCATTGTAGCCCCTAAACTTGTCGCTGTCATGCAAGCACCAAAAACTCCCACACTGACAATCAAACCATAAAGAGCAGGATCAAGCACTAAAGTTTGAAAAACAAGTGACTCTAAAAAGTAAACGACAAAGCCGCAGCACAAGCCAAAAACTAAACCAATAAGCAAACCGATCATTAACTCTTTTACGATAGCATTTTTACGGGAACCCGCTGTGACCTGACCAAGAGAAATGCTACGCACAAGCAGCGTACTGCACTGAATGCCCACATTGCCCGACATCCCTGTAATCAGAGGCACAAAAAACGGGACAGAGGCAAACCAGGGGTTAGGGCTAAAATAGGTCATGAACGAAGCTGTTACAAGCCCTGCACATAAAGTCACAAACAACCAAGGAGCCCGCCAAAAAAAACGTTTTACAATAGGATCATGCTCATTAGCGTTTTCTACAGTACCGGCAATATTGGCAATGGTCTCATCATTGATGTCCATCAAAGCTTCCATCGCATCTTCAAAATTGATCACGCCCAAAATTTGACGCTTTTCATTTACTACCGGCAAAGCGGGAATATTATAGCGTTCAATCAGGTCCACCACCTCATCTCTGGACGCTTCTGGACCCACCATGTGCATGATAGGGCGCATCACCTGTCTAACTGGTAGTTCTTTAGAGTTAATGATCAAATTGCGATCAGGGACATACCCAATTAGCTCCTCTTCATCATCATAGATAAAAACGTGCTGAGTGAGCGCAATGCCTGGATTATCGCGAATGGCTTCCGCTATCTCTCCGATTTTTACAGTATAGGGAAAAGAAAAAAATTCATTCGTCATGATACGGCCAGCTGTCTCTTTCCCATGCTTTTGCAATTCCAAAATGCGCTGAGCTTTTTTAGGGTCCAAAAGTTCCATCACACGGCGATGACGCCTATCCGATAGCTCTTCTAAAAAAGCTACAGCTTCATCAGGCGGCATTCTTTCCACCAATTCTACAATTTCTCTATCCCCTATACGCTTAAAAATAGAGCTGCGAGAGCCACTGGCAGCGTGGATCATAAAAATAATCTTCGCTTGCAGATCTGGCAGATTAGAATAAAGAGCAGCACGTGCGGAAGGCGGCAGACGAGAGCTTAAGTGAGCAAGGTCTATGGGATCATGTTCCGCAGCAATTTTGGCCAATTCATTAAAAAAGATCTGCGAAGTTGATTTGTGAAAAGCGCTCTCTAATTTTTGAAGAAGCAGATCATCCATCTGACTTGTTTTAGAGTCAAGAATAGCCACAGCTGGTTCAAAATCGCTATCAGGATGGGAATCGAGGTTATTGTTTGACACGCATTTTTCCTTATCATCTTGATATACCGAATGTGAATGAAAAATTGGGAGTTTGACGAGGAGGCTGCTCAAAATTTTTTATCTGGAACGAGCGACCATTGCCTTTGGCAAGGCGCGAGTGAAGATGAAGATTTTGATGCAAAGCCGACGATGTCAAAAACCGATTTTTCACTCACGTTCGGTATTAATAAGATATTACGCGATAAAACAATAAAAGGCAAAGCGTAAAAAGTTACACTTAAACTCTTAAACAGAAGAGGAACAGGATGGCAGGCTCGACCTTTGGGCGGCAGGAGTTTGACATTTTAAGCGATTATTTTTTTGAATTTTTTAGAAGCCCAAAGGGCTTATTCTTTTTAGAG
>CALBHK010000407.1 GCA_937894565.1 uncultured Chlamydiae bacterium | reverse complement strand
CCCACCCAAATTGTATTTTCGTACCACTCCCCTGCATAATAAGATTTTAAACCGGAATAAAAGACGCTAAAATCGCGAATATGCCTGGTATCGATAGTATCATATTTAGGAAGAATGAGATCGACATCATGACCTTGAATCACGAGTTCGCGAGAGAGGCCTAAGATGACATCTCCTAACCCTCCTATCTTTGCAAGGGGGGCTATTTCTGAGGCTATTTGGATAATATGCATATTTCGGGATTATCTATTTCTTTTAAAATTTATTCAAGGTAAAATGTCCTTTAATTGTGATATAGAGAAGTCGTGTGAAAACTAAAGCCCTATTTATAGCCGCAACGGGTCAAAATGTGGGAAAAACCACCCTGTCGCTTGGCATTTTTGCAGGACTGCGTAAGCGCTTAAGCCGAGTCGGCTTCATTAAGCCCGTCGGTCAGCAGCATGTCAAAATCAATGACAACCTCCTTGTCGATAAAGATGTAGAGCTCATTCGCCACCACTTCAAACTTCATACTGATTGGAAAAGCATGAGCCCTCTGCTTCTTCCCTCTGGCTTCACTCGTGAATATTTAGATGGAACCATTAACACTTCTGATTTGCAACATCAAATGCTGCAGGCTTATGAAAAGCTTGCCGCTGAACATGATCTTGTTGTTGTGGAAGGTACAGGCCATGTTGGAGTCGGCTCTATTATTAATCTAAACAATGCTCAAGTGGCTTCTATTTTAGGTGCAGAGATGGTGATTGTAGCGCCAGGTGGTCTGGGCTCCTCTCATGACGAACTGGCTTTAAACATAGAACTCTGCCTTAAACACGGCGTACGCGTTAAAGGCGTTATTTTAAACCGTGTAGAAGAATCTAAGCGAGAGATGATTTTACGCTACTTTCCCAAAGCACTTGCTCATTGGGGAATTCCTCTTCTTGGCGCTCTGCCCTATTCCACTCTTTTAGGCAATCCCACAATGCAAGACTTTGAAATCTTATTTGAAACTTCTCTCTTATCCGGACAGACACATAGCTGCCGCCATTTTTCCAGCACACGTCTGGTTGCCGGCTCGCTGTCTGATTACTTATCAGAAGGGGTGGATAACCAATTAGTGATCACTCCTGCCTGCCGGGATGATATCATCGAGGCCATGGTTAACAGCCATCTTAAGTTTCCAAACAAAAAGGGGGGCATGATTTTAACAGGCAGCTCTCTGCCCGACCCAGAATTAGTAAAAAAACTTACCCTCGCAGACATTCCTGCTCTGTATGCCCCTTTATGCAGCTATGATGCGATGAAAAGCATTACGCATTATACTGCAAAAATCCGCAAAGAAGATGGTCAAAAAATAGAAAAGGCCATCTCCATTGCTGAAGAATATTTAAATTTTGAACAATTAGTTGGTTAGGTGAGTTATGAATAGAGAAAAAGTTGTAGCAGCTATGTCGGGAGGAGTAGACTCTTCCGTCTGTGCTTGGATGATGGTAAAAGAAGGATATGAATGCGTGGGCATGACCATGCGCCTTTGGAAAGGCAAAGAGGCCGAAGAGATGAGCTGTTCCACGCAAAGCTGCTGCGGAGAAGAGTCCGTGGAAGATGCCCGTTTGGTCGCTCAAACTCTTGGCATTCCCTATTACGCCATTAATTTTCGTGAAGAATTTTGGAATCAAGTTGTAAAAGTTTTTGCCGAGCAGTATTTTGCAGGAAAAACCCCAAGCCCCTGCATTCTGTGCAATGAAAAACTTAAATTTGACACTCTTTATAAAAAAGCAGTTGAAATTGGAGCTACAAAAGTTTGCACGGGCCACTATGCCCAGATCCGCTATGATGACTTGTCCAAACGTTACCTGCTTTTAAGAGGGGCAGATCCAAGTAAAGATCAAAGCTATTTCCTTTTTAGCATGACCCAAGAGCAGCTCTCTAAAACGCTATTTCCTTGCGGCTCGTATACAAAAACTCAAATCCGAGCCTTTGCAGAAGAGGCTAATTTAATCACGGCAAAAAAAGCAGAAAGCATGGATATCTGCTTTATTCCCGATGGAGACTATGCCGGTTTTTTAGAACGTCATTTCCCAGATCTAGCGGCGCAAGCTAAGGGAAAAATTAAACATGTGAACGGAGAAGAATTAGGAGAGCATGCTGGTATTCACAGCGTGACTGTGGGACAGAGAAAAGGGTTGGGGGTCGCCTTTGGAGAGCCTATCTATGTCACAGGCATTAACTCAAAAACCAATGAAGTGATCATGGGATCTAAAGAAGATCTTAAACGCAGCCATTTTAAAGTAGAAAGAATGAATTGGATTGTGCAAGAGATGAAGGACGGCGAGCAGGCGCAAGTGAGTGTACGCGTGCGCTCCAGAGGGCCTGAAGTAGAGGGCCGAGTGGTTGCTTTAAAAAACAATGAAGCCGAAGTTTTTCTTAATGAGCCAGTTTTAGCAATTACGCCTGGTCAAGCGGCTGTTTTTTATCAGGGAGAGGCTGTGTTTGGCGGAGGCTGGATTGTTTAAGTGCAAAGACGAGAAAAAAAGAAAAACAGGCTGAGCAGGCATATAACCCAAACTAACTTACAAGATACGGAGAAAAGAAGAATGACAGGATGGGCAGGATCGGCTTCGCCGGCAGGATGGACAAGATAATTACACTTGATAAGATAAAATATAACACCCCAACCTTCTTTATTTTAAAAAGAAAAGAGGGATTAACCTTATCAAGTATTATTATCCTGCCCATCCTGCCGGCGAAGCCGATCCTGCCCATCCTGTCATTCTTCTTTATTTCTTTAGGAGGAATATGAAAATTCTAATCGTCAAATGCTCCGCTTTAGGCGATATTGTCCACACCTATCCCGTTATTGATTATTTACAGAAAAGACACGCCCCTGTTTCCATTGATTGGGCTGTGGATGAACGCTGTAAAGAGCTGGTTGAGAGCCATCCCCATATTCATCAGACCATTAGTTTTGGCTTTAAAAACTCTTCCCTAAAAAAGTTTTTCTCTTCTGTTCAGCAGTTAAGAAAAACAAAGTATGATCTCATCATTGACTTGCAGGGCAATTGCAAATCGGGACTTTTAACTTTACTTGCAAAAGGAAAGAAAAAAATTGGCTTTAGTTATTCTCATACAGCTGAATGGCCGAATGTTTTGGCAACAAGAGAAAGATTCACTCCACCTCCCCATCAAAATATACGCGATGATTACCTCTCCATTGTGCAGCAATTTTTTAATGATAAAGAACTCTTTACACCTTCAACAATCAAACTCAAAAGCAACTCTATTTCTGACTTTAACTTAAAAGATACGATTGTAGTGGCACCTGGAAGCCGATGGCCAAACAAATGTCTTTCAGAAGAAAAATTAAAAGAGATTTTAGCTACCTTTTCATCTCCATTCGTTTTTCTTTGGGGTAATAAGGAAGAAAAAGAGGTCTGCCAACGATTAATAGATACAGTAGGGGGAACCCTGTTACCTAAATTATCTTTGCCTCAACTTCAGAATCTTTTACAGGATACAAAACTTTTAGTGGGGATGGACTCTCTGCCGCTTCATCTAGCAGCATCCATTGGAACCCCGACACTCTCATTTTTTGGACCTTCTTCAAAGAATAAATATGCACCTGTGGGTGAACAGCACACTTCTTATCAAGGACAGTGTCCGTATGGCATCCAATTTGATAAACGCTGCCCGAAATTACGCACATGCCGCACTGGAGCTTGTTTAAAAACTACATCTTCGGCAACTGAAAGTAGACCTCTTCTTTAACAAACTCTATCTCTTCTACTTCAGAAACACCCATTTTCTTCAGCTTTTCTATACAGCGATGCACCACTTCATCGGGAGTAGAAGCTCCAGCTGACATTCCAATCACTCTCACGCCTTCTAATAAATCTTCTTCTATCTCCTGTTCATCACTGATCAAGCGTCCTTTGACTCCCCGATTGACCGCCACCTCTACTAATCGATTAGAATTGGAACTCTGCGGATCACCGATCACCAAGACTAGATCCACCTCTTGCACGATCTCTTTTAAAGCCATTTGGCGATTGGTTGTTGCATAACAAATAGAAGAACTAGGCAGAGTTTCTATTTGAGGAAATTTCTTTTTCAAAGCCTCTACAATGCCACTCACATCATCTAAGCTTAATGTAGTTTGTGTAATGTAAAAGAGTTTTTGATCAGGATTGAAATCAAGCTTAGCCACATCTTCTACAGACTCTACAATGGTCGTCACATCAGGAGCTTCCCCTGCAGTGCCGATAATTTCTACATGATTTTTATGTCCAATGAGAAGAATGTGATACCCTCTTTGCGCATAGCGGATCACCGCAGAATGCACTCTTGTCACCAAACCGCAGGTGGCATCCACTTCAATTAAACTTCTTTGCTTAGCTTGTGCCCGTACCGCAGGAGAGACACCGTGAGCGGAATAAATAAGACGCGCTCCAAGAGGAACCTCTTCCAAATCTTCAACAAAAATAGCACCCAAATGTTTTAATTCATTCACCACATGGGCATTATGCACAATTTCATGCTTCACATAAATGGGAGTGCCAAAGCGGCCAATAGCCTCTTTAACTGTATCAATGGCACGCACAACGCCTGCACAAAACCCTCTTGGCTTAGACAATAATAATCGCATGACTACTCCACATCCGCTGCGCAACGAAAACCATAAGTCCCATTTACAGCTCCCGGATTATTACGATGGCGACGTGAACAGCGCAGATCTTCTTTCAAACTCTTCCAACATCCACCGCGCAGCACTCTGTAAACCCCTTGCATAGGCCCTCTGGGATTTAGGGGTTCTTGTAAAGAAGTATTGTAATTATATTCATACCAATCCTGACACCACTCATACACATTACCGGCCATATCAAAAAGGGCATAGTAATTAGGCGGATAGCTCATTACAGGCGTGGTATCAGAACTAAAGAAGTTTACTTGCGTTTTTTCAATATCATCACCTGAGGGATAACGCCACTCTTCATTCCCCCCTTTTGCAGCGACTTCCCACTCTGCTTCTGTGGGCAAGCGTTTACCCACCCACTTGGCATAGGTGGCAGCTCCATACCAAGTCACCCCTACTACAGGGTGCTTGATGTAGCCCGATTCAATATTAAATCTTCCTCCGCTCTTTTTAATGCGCGAATCTTTAAGACGGATAATATCATGATGGTTAGAATCTTTAGTGCCCCCCATCGCCTCTAAAAAGCGAACAAATTGTTCATTAGTCACGGGATGAATGTCCAACGCAAAACTTTTAAGCGTCACTTCATGCTGGGGCATTTCGTCTCGATTGCCATCATTACTGCCTCGCACAAATTCTCCTCCAGGAATCACAACCATGTCTGTGGGCAAAGGATCGATGCAAGCTCTCTCACCTTCAGCTTCAGGCACATATTGCTTCACCTGAGAATCTTGTCTAAAAATAGCAGTGGGATCAGGATCAACAACGGGGCGTTGAATTTCCTGAGCCTTTAAAATAGGACGCAAAGATTTACTTTCAAATAACACCGTCGGGGTCTCTAATTTAAATAGAGGGAGTTGCTCCACAAGAGGATGCTGGATACGCTCTAATATTTCCAATAAACTTTTTGGTCGAATAGTGGGATCTGGATGCAAGCACAGTTTAATTAATAAATCCCAATGAAAGGTAAGTTCTGGACTAAATTGAGAAGGCAGAGGAAAAGCTCCCTGAGGAAATTTTAAAGAGAGCAGATAGTAAGCTAAAGTACCAAAAGCAAAGACGTCTGCCGGCGAACTGACACTCTCTTCGTGCGATTTCTGCTCTGGAGCTAGAAAGAGGTAGTTTTGTAGAAAAGATTGATGCAACAGATGCAATTTACCTGGCTCTGCCTCTATATATTTGTCGGCTCCCAGAGAAATTTGATGCGCCTCAGCTACATTTTGATAGGTGCGCGTCAGCACATTTCCCATCCCCACTACTCTGGAGATGCCAAAATCACTCAAATAGATCACCCACTCACTTTCACTTCCTCCAATCAAGAGGTTATTGAGCTTTATCCCCCCATGATAGAGTCTTTGACGGTGAGCATAGTCTAATGCAGAAGCCACTTGGAAAAGAATATTAAATATCTCTTTTTCTTTTAAAACACACACCTTCATGGGCCGATTGGTCATTTCTGAAGAATTCAGACACTCGTGGAAACAACACTATGCAGATAAAAAGCTCATACGCCCCGATATGGAACAACGCGCACGTGCTCTAAGAGTGATCATCCAAATCGAAGGAGGACGCACTCCTATTTCTATCCGCGAGTGGAAAAAGGTCCGAAAAGGAGATTTCCTCTTTCTTGAACAGTGCAGTTTAAAAGGAGCTGATCAGACCAGTCGAGTCTTAATCACATATAGAGGCTCCCCTATCTTCATTGGCGAACTTTCCAATGGAAAAATTAAATTAACCCAATCGCATGAATACCACGAGGTGAGAATAGCTATGAGTCAAGATCATGATGAAACAGAAGATGAAGAACTTAATGAAGAAATGACGGATGAGGAGTTTGATTTCTCTTTAGACGAAGATGATTTTAAAACAGAAGAATCAGATGTAGATGAAGATTCCGAGTCAGAGGGTTCTGAAACGCAAGAAGATTCTGAAGAAGAAGATTCCGAGGTAGAAGAGGACGAATCTGAACTAGAAGAAGATGAATCTGAAACAGAAGAGGATGACTCCGAATCAGACGGGGAAATCGAAAATAGTACAAAAAATGAAATTAAAAAAGCCCCGGTGGCTTCTTCTAAAAAACTCAGCGGCGGCACATCCGGAAAAATCGAAGAAATCCCGGTTCCTCTTATTGTAGAGCTGGGAAGAATTGAAATTACAATTGAAAAACTTCTGCAGCTTCAGGCCGGTAACTTACTTGAACTCGATGTGCATCCCGAAGATGGAGTTGATCTTGTCATGAACGGCAATTGCATCGGAAAAGGTGAACTATGCCGCATAGGGGATGCCTTAGGGGTGCGTATCACGGAGATTGGTTAGGCAAACTGATGTCAAATCATGAATTTCATAAACGCAGTACCCTTCCTGGCATTCCTAAACTCAAAGATTCTCAAGCACCCGTTGTCCCGGACAAAATCGGCCCTTTTAAAATCGAAAGTTTTTTAGAAAAAGGGGGTATGAGCTATCTCTATTTGGGCACGCATCCAGAAACCAAAGAACCAGTCACAATCAAAACCCTGTTGCCCCAATATTTAAATAGCCCGGATCTCAAGAGCCGATTTTTAAATGAAGCCAAAATTATCAGCCTGGCCAACCACCCTAATATCGTTAAACTCTATAGCCAAGACACGTGGGAGGGAGGGCTTTACATTGCTATGGAATTTGTTCAAGGTATCTCTCTTAGGCAATATCTGAATTATCAATCCCTAACCCTGAAACGCTCTTTAGAAATCATTCTTGAAATTGGCTATGCTCTATGCCATTTGCACACCCACGGCATCATTCACCGCGATTTAAAATTAGAAAATGTGCTGATCAATGACGAGGGAAAAATCAAATTGATCGATTTTGGAGTCGCACATAATATTAAGGAAATAGATGCACTTCCTCTTCCTACCCCTCAAGTCATCGGAACACCTATTTACATGAGCCCGGAACAGAGAAAGAATCCCGAAACAGTCACCTTTGCCTCCGATATTTATTCTCTGGGTATTATTGCCTATGAACTTGTCACAGGCAAACTAAGCCAAGGAAAAATTCACATCTCCCTCCTACCCAGGGGCTTGCAAAGTCTTATTAGCAAATGTCTACAGAATATACCGGAAGATCGCTATCATGATATTGTCGATTTCATCTCCGATATCTCTAAATACCTTGATTCACTTAAAGATGACCGTCAAGGCGGTCATCAAGAGCGCTTAGGTGAACTCACAGAATCGTTGCGCCAAATCGAACAAAAAATGAAACCCCTACCATTTCAAAAGTGGAAAAACGTAAAAATTTCTTTTTTTGATCATCACTCGCATCACCCCACAAGCATTCATTATGATTTTTTAGAACTTCCAAATAATTACCTTCTTTTTATCTCTACTGATTGCACTGAAACAGGTAGCGAAGGATTAATTTTTTTAGCTCATTTGCGCGGCATTTTTCTTGCCACCAAAGAAAAATTAAAAAGTTCACCCGCCGAATGGCTGCTGCTCATCAACTCCATTCTCATGGAAAACCCTATCCAAATGTTATTTTCTATTAGCTTACTGCTCATTGATCCTAACTGGAATGAATATCACTTTTTTTCATGCGGAGATGGGACCCTTTGGCATCTGCACGAAGATGGCAAAATAGATAAAATAGCTTCTAAAACAACAGTGGTCGGATTGGATAAAGATCTTTTAGTAAATCAAGAGACTTATCCTCTTAAGAAAAATGAACGCTTAGCCTTTATTTCCAGCAGTTTAATCGAAGATTTAGATCCCCTTATTATTCAAAAAATCGTGGAAAAATCTGTAGAATTCGATGGCAAACCCTTTGTGGAAGCTATTTTTCGTAAAATTCAAGTGCGCTCAAAAGATGGGCTACAATCTACTCCTCTACTCATTTTTCTCTTCGAATTTGCACCAAAATAACTTTAAAAAACAAAATAGAAGAATGACAAGATAGACAGGCATACACACCCGAGCCAACTCACAAATAGAGAAGACAAGAAGAAGGAATAAGATGGGCAGGATAATTATACTAGTATCTAATTGCATAAATAAGCAGTCATATTTTTGCGGCTTTTTCCGTATCTTGCAAAAACAGAAAACGAGCCTACAAATATGTATGTCATGTTTTCTGCTTTTGCAATTTACAAAAAAATACGCTAAAAATATGGCTACTTATTTATGCAATTAAACACTAGATAAGATAAAGTATAAAATTTCACCTTCTTTATTTAAAAAAAAGGGGAAGAAACCTTTTGATGTATAGGTATTATGCCTATCCTGCCGCCGAAGGCGATCCTGCCTATCTTGTTCTTCTTGTTTTCCTCAGCGTTTCCTCAGCGCTCTTTGCGGCTCTGCGGTTAGCTTCCCTTTTTTTAACTCCTCACTCTCTATAACTCTTCTTTCACCTGCTCTGAATTTTGTGCTATGAGGACCGCTTCGCTGGGACGGTCTTGATAGGCGATGCGTAGATCAACTGTAATGGCATTTTCAGCTAAATAGTTAGAAACAGTGTGTAGGGCTTTTTGCGGGGAGTTGCACTCGCTAGAGAGATGAGCAAGATAGACAATCTCTAGTTCAGGATGCGCCACTTGCACAAGCAGTTTGGCGCAATCTTCATTAGAAAGGTGACCGGATGGCCCTAAAACTCTCTCTTTATAGACATGAGGTCGAAGTGAGCAGTGCACCAGCTCCACTTCGTGGTTAGCTTCTATAATGAGATAGCGGCAGCCTTGAAGGCGGTGGCTGATTTGAGAAGTGATGTAGCCTAAATCGGTACAAAGCCCTATCTTTCCATAAGGTGTTTCGAAGGTAAAGGCAACAGGGTCTAGGGTATCGTGCGGAATGCTGAAAGACTGGATAAGAAGATCGCCGAATTCAAAGGGCTCTCCTGTAGTAAAAATTTTGAGCTTGGGGGTTGTTTTAAGGTAATCAATTACACCATGGGCTGTTCCTGCATTGGCAAAGACGGGAATTTGGTATTTAAACGCCAGAGTTTTTAGGCCGGCAATATGATCGCCATGTTCATGGGTGAGTAGAATCGCATCAATTTCTTCAACGGAGACTCCAATGGACGCGAGGCGTTTGAGCGTTTCTTTTCCACTTAAGCCGGCATCGATAAGGATTTTGATCTCTGGGGTGCCTATATAAATACAATTGCCTTTAGATCCTGAGGCAAGAGGAGCTATGCCGATCATGAGAGCTCTTCCGCTTCTTCTTCACTTCCTCGTGCAATAAGCACGCGCCGCGCCTTGCTTCCTTCTTGTGCACTGACCACACCATGCTCTTGCAGGATGTCCATAAGGCTGGCAGCTCTTGCATAGCCGATTTTTAATTTTCTTTGCAAAAATGTCGTGGAAGCATTCCCTGTTTTGGTGACCATTTCAAAAGCTTGATCGTAAAGATCATCTTCTGCTTCTCCTTTGGAAGAGCTTGCCACATCTCCAAAAATATCAAATCCGCTCATGGAATCAAACGATTGGATGAGGTATTGAACCGGAGCCTGAGCGCAGACAAATTGAATGCTTTCTTGAATCACCTTATCCGGCACAAAAACCCCTTGAATCCTCTGTAAAATGGAAGAACCGGGGGGTAGGTAGAGCATATCTCCATTCCCCAATAACATTTCAGCGCCCACTTCATCTAAAATAATCTGGCTGTTAATGCGGCTGGCCACTTTAAAGGCAATGCGCGTGGGGAAGTTGGCTTTAATTAGACCTGTGATGACTTCTCGGGAAGGACGTTGAGTGGCTAAAATGAGGTGAATGCCGACAGCCCTTGCCATTTGAGCGATGCGAGCAATCGGAGTTTCAATATCAGTATTAGCCGCCATCATCAGGTCTGCCAATTCATCGATAATGCCCACAATATAGGGCATAGAAGCGGGTATTTCACTGCCAGAGGCAGCTTCAGCCTCCTTATCGATGGTGCGGCTATTAAAGGCCTGGATGTTTCTAACGCCCACTTGGCGTAAAGTTTCATACCGTCTTTCCATCTCCTTTACTAGCCATTGAAGAGCGGTATAAGCCCCGTGTGGCTCTGTGATTACAGGAGCAATCATGTGAGGAAGATTTGTGTAGGGGGTGAGTTCTACTTTTTTGGGATCAACCATTAAAAGCTTCACTTCATCGGGTCGCGTATTGTAAATAATGGACATGATGATCGTGTTGATACAGACCGATTTTCCAGATCCGGTAGCGCCTGCAATGATGCAGTGGGGAAATTTGGTTAGATCGTTCATGATGTAATCGCCATTGACTGCTTTGCCTAAAAGAATGGGGACTTTGTATTTTTGGCCCGATTGCTGGTAAGCAGTCAGCATCTCTCTAAAATTGACCTCCTGAGGCTCAGGATTGGGCACTTCGATGCCAACAGCTGCTTTGCCGGGTATGGGAGCAATGATGCGGATCGATTTGGCTTCCATGTTAAGCGCAATATCGTTTTCCAGAGATTTAATTTTGCCTACTTTGACGCCAATAGAGGGGTGCACTTCAAAAGAGTTAATGGTGGGGCCGCAATTAATTTGGCCCACTTTTGCTTCGATGCCAAAGCTTAAAAGGGTCTCCTCCAGTACTTCAGCCTGTTTGCGCAGCTCAATTTTGAGTTTGGAGGAGTCTACTTTTTTAGGCAGGGGGATCAGCTCTAAACTGGGTAGGCGGTATTCATCAAAATTGCCATTGAAGACGCGCTGCGCGCGTAGGGCTTCATCGCGTTTAGAGAGTTTAGGAATGCCGTTAGATTCCTGGGGAGAGGTGAGCTTTGGGGATGGGAGCTTAAAGGCTGTTTCCACCCCTTCAAATTCTCTTTTTTTAGAAAGAGAGGGGCGCGAGGTGAGTTCTTGATTGGGGCGTATGGACAAGAGCTCTGTATCTGCCTGTTTTTTTTTGGTTTCCCAAGAAGGCAGACGTAACTTTACATGACGCATAAAGCCTTCTTCCTTTTTTGCATCTGTTGTTTCTTTCGATTTTAGAAAATCAATAAGAGTGCGTACGATTTTAATTAAACTGCCGCCTGAAAAAAAGAGTAAGCTGCTAAGCAGTGTGCAAGAGAAAATAATAGCGACTCCGGCCACATTAAAAATGGTTTTTAGATTGATGGCGGGAATCTCTTCATAGAGATAATGAAAAGGAAAACCCCCTAAATAGTAGGGGTGGTACCAGCGCGGAATGTGAGGATAAAAAATTCTTTCTATCTTGTCATTGAAAGCCCCCCATTGATCTTCTAAGAGAGTCACCAGGATGGCAGCTGAGAAGAGGAAGATGGCGAAACAGAGGGTTTTAAAGAAGAGGTGGGGAATAGGATGGTCGATGAGTTTTTTCCAGCCCACCCACGAAATATAGAGAGCTAAAAGATAGCTTGTAATTCCAAAACCAGAGTGAAATAACCATCCGATCGTGTGGCCGATCAGGCCAATCCAGTTATTAGTCTCCCTTCCATAGGCAAAGCTTAAAAGACTTAGAAAGAGAATGATAGAAAAAGAGAGAGAGATCAGACCAATGATTTCACCTTGATGGGGATGAGGAGGGGTAGCAGGGAAAGATTTAGAGGGCGGTTTTTTTTTATTTTTTTTAAGCTTCATTTAGGTGGTCCCGTTTATTCGTATAGACGTAATGGTAGCTGGAGTTTTGTTTTGGGTGAAGAGAAAACCTGAATTTTAGGTTTATCTCCTTAATCTTCAGGTAATTTAAACTAAAAGGGCGAACGACGGGGCTCGAACCCGCGACATTCGGAACCACAATCCGACGCTCTACCAACTGAGCTACATCCGCCACTGACGGGGGTTATTTTGTCTGTTTTGTCCGAAAAAGTCAATAGAAGAAACGAGCATGAAGAGAAAAAGAAAAAAGAACAAGAGGTTATCTTGTTCTTTGAAGTAGGTTAATAACCCGAACTCAGCTTAATTGGCGTTATAATTTGAATTTAAAGTCTCTTCCATCGAATGCTCAAGAGATTGCTTAAATACAGGGTAGCAATCATCTATACTTAATAAAGACAGTTTTAATTGAGAACCGTTATAGTACATTTGGGCCATCATTTGTTTTAAATGTTCTTTATCTAATTCTATATTACCGGAGCATGTATGAATAGAACTTATTAATCCTATGTTAAGATTAGAGCTATTAATATCAAGCTCCTTTCCTTCTTTAAGGCTGCGGCTTCCTGTTAGTGCCTCTATCAAATCCCCTATTTTTGGATTATTTTTGTTTTCAATCAACCATATGAATAAAAGCCGTTTTAAGTCATCATCGCCATAACCACGTAGAAAAGCATCTTTAATTTCTTTAATGGTAAGAGTTGTTCCGTGTATAGCTAACTCTAATTCTTTTGGTGTTAAATTTTTTAATTCATAGCTGAAAAGAGTTTCGGCGATTATTAAAATAGCAGGAGCCTGACCATCTTTTTGAACTTCTTGCGTAAGGAATTCTAAAACATTTTTTGGAGTTAAGTAATTATCGTTTTCTGTAAGACTTTCATCTGTGCAATATTTTTTTGCGACTAATTTTCTAAGTTCAGTTGCATTTTTTCGAAGGACCTCTACTTCTGGTAACTCATCATCTTCTCCCCACCAATCTGGCTTATTTTCCCAAAGAAAGACAATTCCTGCTAGATAATCTAAGGAGTCATCCGATAGTTCGTTAGGATCTTGAGTAAGCAAGAGTAAAATACGATGTTTTCTAACTATTTCATGATCTGTTCCATGAATATCTTCTAAAATTTTAATATATAATTCGATCTGTTTTAATTCTGTATTTTCTGATTTCAACTCTTTGCTCGCAACCAGAAGGTCAAAAAAACTGGAAGGCAGACATTTTGCTACCGGTTTATTATGCCTTGCAGCGGAAGCTAAAAGATAGGCAAAGGCCTGCAATCTTGTTTTATCTTCCTCTGTTTTAGCGATAGGCATTCCTTTATCATTACACAATAAAGGCGCAGCAGATGTGATTAAGGAATTTAAAAATTGGGCAGAGGGGCCTCCTGCATCAGTAGCTTTTTTAACTCCTTTATCGTTTAGAAATGAAATCTTTGTTTGTGTGCCTACATTGCTTAATTGTTTACCTTCTAAGGCTTCGGCTATTTTATCTAAAACAACAAGAGGGCTGTGTTTTAAAAAATCAGGATGAACCGTAACGTATAAACCCCAGTCATCCACATGGGCTGTTAATGTGTTTATGGATCTATTTAATGTACCAAGGTCTACAGCGCCCCTGCTTCCTAAATCTCTTAAACCTTCCTTGTCTATTATTTTTATTAAATCTTCTATACTTAAACTGGATAAGGGTGGCTTGAATGTTAGGATAGCAGAAAAAATAGTTCCAATAATGGGAATAGAGCGAACCACTCCTTTTGCAATTAATCTAAAGTCTTTTTTTAAACTATAGGAAGTTGTGGCGCAAATAAGTAGGTTAAAGCAAATTTTTGCAATTCCCGATATAATTTCTATTAATCCAACAGCTTGTTGAACAACAGGTAAAATGGATAGTAAATTAGCGGCTCTTTCAAGTTTCATATAATAGTCCTTACAATAAGTTATGTTTATGCCCTAATTGTAAAACACAAATATTAATTTTTGATAAATTTAGAAGGATAATATAGCAGAAGGATTATATCAACATGAGGATACAGGGCAACGCCCTGAAATATAAAAGCCTAGGGCATCGCCCTAGGTAGATTATAAAAAGATTTTCAGGCTGAAGGCCTGAGTTATAGCGAACACATAGGCCTAATCGCACCTTTGGTGCTTATTAAAACCCAGGCCTTCAGCCTGAAAACACCCTCACCACGTACCTAGGGCGCTGCCCTAGGCTTTTATATTTCAGGGCGTTGCCCTGATGGTAAATCACAAATCATTTATGAATCTAAGTTTGTGAAAGTGAGTCTATTACGATTGTTTTTTCTTAGTTAGCCTGATGCGTATGCCTGCTCATCCTGTAGAGCTGTCGGTATGCCTACAATCAGTGGATTTACTTTACACACAAAAATCTCTCTGGTTTTTTTTATTAAAAAATCTAGTTTAACATTGGGTTGGATTATTTTGCAATTGTTAAATTTAGTAATTAATTTTGTGTTTGTATTAGAAGTTTAACTAATTTTTTTAAAAATAGTTTGTTGAATTAAATCGGAAGGATAATGGAAAATTTTGTTCCTTTGCCTTCATTGTTTTTGACTTCTATTTTTCCTTTGTGAATGTCCACAACGGCTTTTACGATGGCAAGCCCCAGCCCCAATCCCTTAGATTTATCTGAAGCCCGGTAAAATTTATCAAAAATGACTGATAGAACTTCTTCTCCAATACCCGCTCCTTCATCAACCACTGATAAGCAAAATTCATTTTCTAGCACCTCTAATTTAATATAAATTGGCTTATTGGGATCAGAGTACTCTATAGCATTTAAAATAAGATTATTTAAAGCCAGTCTGAGTAGATTGAAATCAAAGGGGAAAAGGGGAGGCTGAAGAGGAATGTCAGTGTAAATTTTGTGGCCGTTGACAAAAGCTTTAACATCACTAAGAGTGCGCTCCACTAAGTCTTTCACGGGATACTGCTTGCGATCGAAAGGGATAAATCCCGACTCTAATTCAGAAATAGCAATGATGTTATCTACAGTCAGTTTGATATTAGAAATAAAATGACCCATTTGCTCGCTTAAAGCATGAATATGGGGATCAAGGCTCTCTTTTTGAATTTGCTGATTAATGCGGATGATTTTTTCTAAAGGGCTATAGAAGCTGCGATTAAGGGAATGAAAAATGGAGTGATGCATGCGTTCAATTTGCCGGCTATAGTCCATTTTGCTAATGTGCTCTTCAAAAATATAACGTTCAAGATAGACTCCTAGATGTTGAGTGACTGTTTGAAAGAAATTCATCTCATCAGAAGAAAAGGGAAGTGTGCGTTTGGGATAATAAATAAGAACGCCCACTGTTGTTTTTGCAAATTTAATGGGAAAATAAATTCCTTCTGCAGAAGGAAGGGTGTCTGTGGACCATCCGCCTATTTTTCCATTTTGAAAAACCCAGATAGCTGCTGCTTTTTCTTTTTCTGTAGAAAGAAGAGGGATTTGGCTATCCAAAATCAACTGATCATTTGGACTTTTAATTAAGATGTCAAACTTTCCAGGAAAACTATTTTCTAAACGCGAGCCAACATTTAGGCGCAACTGTTGTAAGTTGGTAGAATTGGTGATGTCGCGTTCAATTTCATAGAGTTTTTCAATCGTTTCTTCCCTTCTGTGTAAAAATTTATCCTGCTCGTGGATGCGGCTGCTCATGGTCCCAACCGTAACAGCCACTAGAAAATAGATGACTGTTAAAGTGATGTCTTCCGGATTGAATGGAAAGGGAATAAAAAAGTAATACCAACAAATTGCGCTTAAAAGGGCTGCAAAAAAAATAGGCCCTCTGCTTAAAAAAAGACTTAACGCTAAGATTCCTAGAAGAAAAATAAATCCTACTGATTTATAGCCTATTAAGGGGAGCGTGAGAAAACCCATAAGAGTAATGGCTACTATGGATAAAGCAGATATTCCATAAGATTGAGAACTTTTTGTGATTTGGGAAGTAGCTGGAGAATAAGAAGATTCTAAATATTTTTCCTGTCTTAAAACAATGATATCGAGCTGTTTATTCTCATTTTCTAAACGCTCGATGAAGTTGCTTTGAAATAGATTCCACAAAGTGGTCTTCTTTTTAGGAGGGCGTCCGATGACAATTCGGGTGATATCCCGTTGTCTGGCAATTCTTTGCAAACCATCTGCAATATTTAAATCGTGAGTTGTGATCGCTTCTGCACCAAGTTCTCTAGCCAGATTAAAATAGCGATTAAGTCTCGCTTGATCTTGATCTTTTAGGGTCACTCCGGTATCCACATAGACAGCAATCCAGGGAGCATCCAATTCGAAAGCTAGTCGCCTGGTTGCTCGTAGGAGATCTTCAGATGAAGGGCTAGAACTAAGGGCAACCATGAGCCTTTCACGCGTTTTCCACCCTCTTCCTTGAACCATTCCATGCAGGTCGTGGTCCACCTTTTCAGCAGTAAAACGCAGCGCAATTTCACGCAGTGCCATTAAGTTTTCTTCTTGAAAGAAGTTTTCGGCTGCAATTTTTGATTGCAAGCCCAAATAGACTTTTCCTTCATTCAGGCGCTGTAAAAGCTCTGGGGGAGGTATATCGATGAGTTCGATAGAGGTGGCTCTTTCTAAAATAAGATCTGGGACAGTTTCTCGAATATGAATGCCTGTTAAGCTTTCTACGATATTTTTTCGACTTTCAACATGCTGAACATTTAAAGTGGTATACACATCGATGCCCGCATCTAAAATTTCAATGACATCCTGCCAGCGTTTAGGGTGTTTAGATCCAGGAACATTAGTGTGAGCCAGTTCATCTACTAAGACTATTTGAGGTTTTGTGTGAATAATTGTTTCCAGATCCATCTCTTCAAAAACAGAATCTTTGTAATTGATCCATTTTTCTGGAATAATAGTAAGTCCTACCAAAAGAGCTTCCGTCTCTTTTCTGCTGTGAGTGTTAATGATACCCACGACGATATCCACGCCTTCTTTGAGCTTTCTTTGAGCCTCTTCAAGCATAGAATAAGTTTTGCCAACCCCGGCCGACATACCAAAAAAAATCTTAAGCCTTCCCAATTCATTGCGCTTTTCTTGCTTTTGAATGGCTTTTAAGATCTCATCTGGATTGGGCTGATCATATTCGGTTGTCATCTAATGCCTTATTAAGAAGTAATACATTGACATATCCTCTACGTAAAATTGTTCCTTCCTCTAATGAGTGGATCAATTTTTTTAAATTCTCTTCATCTAAAGAGCGTGCTCTTGCTACTCTGGGAGCTTGGTAATAAGCGGCTTCTATGGTGATATGAGGATCCAGGCCGCTAGCGGAAGCGTATAAGAGTTCAGATGGGGCGTCGAAGCCTATTTTTTTCTTTCTTTCTTCAATCATTTGTTTAAGAGTTGCACTTGTGGGCCCCAAGTTGCTTCCACCTGATGGTTTAAGGGGATCATAATCGATAAACGAAGGGCGCGGCCAAAAATAACGCTCTAGATCTGTATGTTGTGCAATTAAGAGGGATCCGATTGTTTTTCCCTCCATTTTAATCAGGCTTCCATTTGCTTGATAAGGCATGATGAGCTGAGCAGTGAGCGTTATAAAAAGAGGATAAAGAATTCCTGTTAAGAGAGTCATGAGAAGTAGGAATTTGAAAGCTGTAGCTATTGTTTGTTTCATGCGATGAATCCTATAGATGAGATGATAAAATCAATTGTTTTGATAGCAAGAAAAGGGGCTATAATTCCCCCTAAGCCGTAAACGAGAAGGTGATGGCGTAAGGTTTTGGTAGCGCTCTGAGGCCTGTAGGGAATTCCTTTAAGCGCAAGAGGAATTAAGGCCGGAATGATAAGAGCATTAAAAATCACAGCACTCAAGATGGCACTTTCAGGAGATTGGAGTCTCATGATATTAAAAAGATTTAATGGACCTTCTTGCCCCTCTAGCGCATAGAGTGAACCAAAAAGAGCGGGAATAATAGCAAAATATTTAGCCACATCATTAGCAATACTAAAGGTAGTTAGAGCTCCTCTGGTCATTAAAAGTTGTTTGCCAATTTCTACAATATCTAGCAATTTAGTAGGAGTGCTGTCCAAATCGACCATATTGCCAGCTTCTCTGGAAGCTTGAGTGCCCGTATTCATGGCAACTCCTACATCTGCTTGAGCAAGTGCCGGGGCATCATTTGTTCCATCTCCGGTCATGGCAATGAGGTGGCCTTGTTTTTGTCGTTCTCGAATGCAGGCTAATTTCATTTCAGGGGTGGCTTGAGCAATAAAATCATCAACACCCGCTTCTGCGGCTATGGCGCCGGCGGTTAGAGGATTGTCTCCGGTAATCATTAAAGTTTTGATTCCCATTTTGCGCATTTCCATAAAGCGTTCTTTAATGCCTCCTTTTATGACATCTTTAAGGTGAATTAAGCCCACTATTTGATTGCCATCAGAGAGTAAAATGGGAGTGCCTCCTTTGTTTGAAATGGCTTCAATCTTTTCAGTTAGCTCTTGGGGAAAGCTTCCGCCTAGATTTTTAACATGTTTCTGAATAGCATCTACAGCCCCTTTGCGTATAATACGATAGCTCTCTCCATTTTTGTTGATAAAATCAACGCCGCTCATTCGAGTATGGGCTGAAAAAGGCACAAAGCGAAAATCATTGCCTTGTATGGCTTCTGCTCTTAAGTTGAACTGATTTTTAGCTAAGATCACAATAGATCTTCCTTCCGGAGTTTCATCCGATAAAGAGGCCATTTGCGCAATTTCAGCAAATGCTTTTGCCTCAATTGAGGCAATGGGTAAAAATTCGGTAGCCACTCGGTTTCCTAAAGTAATCGTTCCTGTTTTATCTAAAATAAGCAGATCAATATCGCCAGCTGCTTCTACAGATCTTCCGCTTTTTGCAATGACATTGCGCTGCACTAAACGATCTATGCCTGCAATACCAATAGCGCTTAACAGGGCGCTAATGGTGGTAGGAATGAGGCAGACAAGAAGGGATATTAATATGGGTGCTGTAATAAGGTGTGAGATATTCTGATGTGCGGCTGCCGCGCTATAGTCTGCAAAAGGTTTAATAGACATGACTGTCAGCAAGAAGATAATAGTAAGGGCTGATAAGACACTATTAAGGGCGATTTCATTAGGAGTTTTTTGTCTTTTCACTCCTTCGATTAGGTTGATCATGCGATCTAAAAAACTATGGCCCCTCTCTGATGTGACTTCGATGACAATGCGATCGCTTACGACTCGCGTGCCAGCTGTTACAGCGCTTCTATCTCCACCGCTTTCGCGAATCACAGGAGCTGATTCCCCGGTGATTGCCGACTCGTCCACTGTCGCAATGCCCTCGACTACTTCACCATCAGCCGGGATAATATCCCCAACTTCGCAGACCGCTTTATCGCCTTTTCTTAATTCCAGAGCAGAGATGTGAACAAGTTTGCCGTGTTCCAGCTTTTTAGCACAGCTCTCTTTTTGAGTTTTGCGCAAACTGGCTGCTTGCGCTTTCCCCCTACCTTCTGCAATAGCGCTAGCAAAGTTGGCAAATAGAACTGTAAACCATAGCCAAATTGAAATTTGAATATTAAAAGAAGAGGGGGCCGCGAAAGTGAGAAGAGTTGTATAAATAGCGCCTAAGTAACAAACAAACATGACCGGATTTCGGAATTGATATTGCGGCGCAAGCTTTATTAAAGATTCTTTTAAGGCTATTAAGAGGACATCCTTGCTAATGATTTTTTGTCTTTTATCTTGCATGTAGTCTCCTTAAAAAGCTTGTGCGCGTAGCATTAGAAAGTGCTCAACAATTGGCCCTAAAGAAAGGGCGGGGAAAAAGGTGAGAGCGGCAACAATGATAATAATGCTAAATAATAAGATGAGAAAAAGGGGTTGATCAGTTGGAAATGTGCCAAGAGAGGGAGCTATTGTGTTTTTTTGAGCTAAAGAGCCAGCAACAGCCAGGCTTGGTATTAAAATAGATAAGCGAGTCAGCAGCATGATAAGAGCTAGAGAGATGTTGTAAAAAGGGGTATTGGCATTAAGGCCGGCAAAGGCGCTGCCATTATTGCCTGCGGCAGAAGAAAAAGCGTATAAAATTTCGCTAAGGCCATGCGGTCCGCTATTGCCAAGGCTTTTTAAGGCTTGAGGTAGAGTGCTGGCAATGCCGCTTCCTAAAAGGATGAGCACGCAGGGGGATAAAATAGAGAGCATTACCCATTGCATTTCTGTTTTTTCAATTTTTTTTCCTAAATATTCAGGAGTGCGCCCAACCATAAGTCCTGCTATAAACACTGTCAGAAAAATGAACATGAGCATGCCGCATAGTCCGACTCCAATTCCGCCAAAAACAATCTCTCCAATCATCATGTTGAAAAGCGCAACCCCCCCAGCTAGAGGAGAAAGACTAGAGTGCATAGCATTGACAGATCCATTAGAGGTTGCCGTTGTAGAAACAGCCCAGATAATGCTATCAGGAGTTGCAAAACGTGTTTCTTTGCCTTCTAAAATAGGATGGGCGCTTAGTATGGGATTAGCAAGATTTTCAGAAATTAAGGCCACGCTTAAGCCCAACGCCCATAAAATCAGCATGATGGAAAAAATCATCCAGCCTTGTTTTTTAGATTGAATCAGAATGCCGTACATATAAGTAGCGGCAGCTGGGATACAGACAATTGCAAACATTTCTAAAAAATTAGAAAGAGGAGTGGGATTTTCAAAAGGATGGGCGCTATTGGCATTAAAAAATCCGCCCCCATTAGTGCCAAGTTGTTTGATGGCTATTTGGGAAGCCGCAGGGCCCATGGGAATGATCTGTTTTTCTCCCATAAGAGTGCTCGCTTCTACATAGGGATTTAAATTTTGGATGACTCCTTGACTGACTAAAACAAGAGAAAAAATCACGCAAAGAGGAAGCAGTAAATAGACAACCGTGCGTGTAGAATCGACCCAGAAATTTCCAATTGTCTGAGTTGATTTTCTGCAAATGCCTCGAATTAAAGCTAATAAGACAGCATTGCCTGTGGCTGCGCTTAAAAAATTTTGTACAGTGAGCGCGCTCATCTGCGTAAAATAACTTAAAGTCGTTTCGCCCGCATAAGCTTGCCAGTTTGTATTAGTGACAAAACTAATGGCAGTATTGAAAGCTAAGATAGGTTCTACCCCTGGAAAATGTTGGGGGTTGAAAGGAAGATAGTTTTGCAGAAGTTGAAGAAAAAAAAGAAAGAGAGTTCCTGAACCATTAAAATAAAGCATTGCTTTGGCATACTGTTTCCAGCTCATTTCCTCATCAGATGCAACGCCGCAAAGACGGTAAATTAAATTTTCTAAAGAGCCTAATAAAAAAATGGGTTTTTTAGAGGGATTAAAAAAAACAGAGGCCATGTAGCGCCCGAGCATCCGGACTATCAGAAGCAGAAGCCCAATAAATAATGTTAATTCTATCCAGTTCCTCATGCTTTTTTCCTAAAGATTAAAATTTTTCAGGATGTACGATTGTATAGGCTAAATAGATAAGCAAAAATATACCTATCAGGCCCGCCCAAACAAATTCATTCAAGATAAATTCATTCCATTCACTTGGCATCATGTGGTGTCTACTTGTTAAATAAGTTTTTTTATACATAATGGAAGAATTGTTTTACAGGATATATTTTTTGGAGATGAGAATGGCGTTTAGAGAATTTTTAGAGGAATTTATTCCAAAAGTCAGAAAAAAAAGCAAGCAGGTTAACCAGATTGCCTGGATTTTGGAAACAACGGGAAGTCGCGATGCAGCAGATCTTAAAGCTGAGCTGGAAACGGAATGGCATCTTCTTTTTCATGATAGAGATATTTATGAAAAACTAAAGCATTGGGAGCAAGATTCTTCTATAGAGGATCCTTTTTTAAAAAGGCAGATCAACATTTTAATCAGGATGTTTAAGCCTAATTTGATTCAAAAAGAACTACTTGAAAAAATTTCCCAAGAAGAAGCTCATCTTGCTTTTTTATATTCTAACTTTAGACCTCAGATAAAAGGTAAGCCCCTTTCAGAAAATGCTATTTTAGAAATTTTAAAAACTGAAAACGATGTAGCAAATAGAAAAGAGGCTTATGAGGCTTCTAAGCAAATAGGAAAGGTGTTGGCCCCTCATATCCTTCAACTTGTGCGTTTAAGAAATAAGGCAGCAACAAGTCTTGGGTATTCCAATTATTTTTCCATGCAGCTCGAGTTGCAGGAGGTGGATGAAAAATGGCTATTTAACCTGCTTGATGAGCTAGCTGAAAGCTCGGATGAGGCCTACTTGCAGTTAATGGATGAAATTTGCAGCAAAACTTCTAAACGATTTGCTGTATCAGAAGAGGAGATTGGTCCTTGGGGCTGGTCAGATCCCTTTTGTCAGGAAAACCCTCTTAATGTAAAAGAATTAGACGCGCTTGTTAAAGATATTGATCTTATCAAAGCATCAAAAGAGTTTTATCAAGCGATGCATCTGGATGTAGAAGAAATCTTAAATCGTAGTGATAATTATGAGCGTCCAGGAAAGAATCAACACGCTTTTTGCACGCATATCGACAGAGAAGGGGATGTTCGAACTTTAAATAATGTTCAACAGAGCCTCAGATGGATGGAGACGCTCTTGCATGAGCTGGGCCATGCTGTTTATGAGCTTGGTTATGATACAAAACTTCCCTGGCTTTTAAAAGAGCCTCCTCACATGATTACAACTGAAGCAATGGCTCTAATAGCTGGCAGGCAAGCTTATCGCGCCTCTTCACTTGAACAATTAGCTCCTCAATCCAGTTCTTCTTTAAGAGATAAAGCAGAGGAAGCATTAAAGAGACGCCAGCTTATCTTTAGCAGATGGGTGCTAGTAATGACTTATTTTGAAAGAGAGCTTTACCAAAATCCTGAGCAAGATCTTAATAAATTATGGTGGCATTTAGTAGGAAAATATCAAAAGATACATTTTGACGGCAGCTTAAGCGGGTGTGATTGGGCAGCTAAATATCATATAGGACTAGCGCCTGTATATTATTTTAGTTATTTATTAGGAGAGCTTTTTGCCTCTTCTTTAGAGAAGAAATTCCCTCTTTTTGCTACTAAAGAGACGGGAAAATTTCTTTGTGAGAAGTTGTTTAGTCCAGGAGATAGTTTAAGCTGGCATGATCTAATCAAGCAGGTGATTGGCGAAGAGCTGAGTGCAAAAGATTGGCTGCGTCAATTTGCGGGTGAGAGGTAAGAGGGGAATAACCGCAGAGCCGCAAAGTACGCTGAGGAAGCGCGGAGCGAATCAGTCTCTTCGGTGCCCTCTATCGGGAAATAACATAGTTTAGATTTTACTAAGACTAATGTTTAGGAATTTTTTAATGTTTTTTTGGATTCTACCACAGAGAACACAGAGAGGGAAATAGCAAAACCCCTCTCTGTGTTCTCTGAGGGCTCTGTGGTTGTAAATTTTCTGATACTCTGTAACATACACATGTTATTTAGGAGAAATCTAGAAAAGAAGACGTTTTTTAGCTTTCTCTGCGCTTCCTCAGCGTACTTTGCGGCTCTGCGGTTATTCCCTCTCTTCTTCTCTACTTCTCTACTTCTCTACTTCTCTACGTCTCTACTTCTGTTACTTGAAGATTTTCTGTAAAAGTTTTTCGGCACTGTTTTGGATCACAGATTTTTCGCTTGCATGACCCGGTAGGTTAATTTCCCAGGGCAGAGGGAGGGTGGTCGGTTTCGGCGTCTCTTGTTCTTTTAAATTGCCTGTCAGTAGATCTAGAGCAAAAGCAGGAATCTGTCCTTCAATTCCCTGACCCTTTAAAGACTCAGAAGCTATGCGTCCGGCAGCCTTTTTGACATCAATAGAGGGTCTGGAGGAGGAGCCGATGATGGGTAAAATAAAGAGGGTGTCGGTAGCAATTTGAATACCGCGTGAGCGATAAAGTGCAAGGGGGGTAAGTCCTAATTTAAGTTTTAACTTATCTTTGATGAGGTCCACCTTTCCCCACATAGCAATGGGAAAGTTTTGATCAATCAACATATCGACTCTGGAGATTTTGAGGATGCCTTTATCAACAGAAGCATAAATAGGTAGTAGCCAGATGTTGACTTGAGGGGAGGCTTGGTGGTTTAACACTTCTAAAATAGTGTTGACGCTATCGACATTATTAAAATGCACCTTTCCAATATCCAATGTGATAGAGGGGATGTCTAGTTGGCTGATGTTGCCCCCTGTTAAAGGGATGCGCACACCTTCTTTAGGAACGTTAAGTTTAATGGACTGCTCAGAATGGGAAATAGCTGAAAGCAGTGGATTTAAATAGGAAAGCACACTTTTTCCAAGCTGAGGGGTGACTTTAAGCGAAGCTGTAAGAGGCTGATCAAGAGTTAAGAATTTGTTCTTGATTTCGCCGGAAACTTTAAGTTGACCATTTTCTCCGGATAGATTGGCATTAAATACGCCTTCATGGATGCTTTTTGTTTTTAATTCGATATGCCCATCTACATATTCTCCTATAAGAGGAGAGATAGACTGCCCTATTATGGCGCTGGGAAATAGGAATTCACATAGTAGAGATAGAGGCGAGCGCTTATGTGTCGAGGTCAGGGAGAGGACAAGGCGATCGGTTGCAAGGCTGCCATCCGGATTGAATGTTTCATCTACATAGCCAGTGACTACAGAGTCGAAACGCTTGCGCTCTATTCCGCTTGTGCCTTTCATTTTCATTGTAAAGGCGACATTGGAGTTGTGAGGTTTAGTGACAACTTCACCAAATATTTTTTCAAAATGCGTCTGCATCTTTTGTCCAGGATCATTCACGCTAAAGGGGTTTAGGCGAAATTGCAAAGTCATCGCTCCATGAGATAAAGCGTGGCCTAATTCTTTGATATGTTTAGGCGTTTGAAACGAGAGATCTTCTACAGAGATTTTAAGTTTAGAGTCATTGAGGAGTTCTAGCTCTCTTAATTGATCGCTTTCTAGTCCGGAAAAGACTTTTCTTAGCGCTTCTATGCGCTGCGGAGTTAAGAGCCATTCTAGAGTGATCGGTTCATCTAAGTCTCTTAATTGAGTTGTGTTCCCAATACTTAATTCGCCAAATGCATTAATAGCCTGGCTTGTCACACCAAACTCGAGCAAGCTGTCTTTTTGTTGATCGGGATAGTAATTAAGCTTAAAATTAAGCCGTACAGAGGGCCCTACAATTTCTTTTAGATAAGGCTGATTTAAAAGAAGGCCAAAAAAACCTGTTGGCATGTTGGGTAGCTTTGCTTCTGCATCTATGCGAGAGCTCATTAAATTGATGTTGCCTTGATGCTGCCAATGGTAGATGTTTGTAATGAAGCGTATTTAGAT
>CALBHK010000406.1 GCA_937894565.1 uncultured Chlamydiae bacterium | reverse complement strand
CGCAGCCTGAAGGGCTGCAAGAGTTAGCTTGGGTGTGTATGCCTGCCCATCCTGTCATTCTTCTATCTTGTTCATCTGTCTTGTCTTACCCTGTGAGCAAAGCAGGATTTTCTAAATAATGTTTTAAAGTCCGCAAAAACTTAGCCGCGGCTACCCCATCGATAATGCGATGATCGCAAGAAAGCGTTAACTGCATCCTGTAAAAATCATTAAGTCCCCCGACCGCCAGGATGGCCCCTTGAGGCGGATTAATGATCGCTGCAAAGCCATCTATTCCATACATTCCCAAATTAGAAATTGTAAATGAGCCGCCCAAATACTCAGCCTCTTCCAATTTACCCTCTCTTGCTTTTTTAGCTAAAGTTTTTATCTCTGTGCTAATTTGCAATATAGATTTTTTATCAGCTCCAAAAATAATAGGAGTGACTAACCCCTCCTCTAAACTCACTGCGATCGAAAGATCAATGCCTCCAAAACAGATACGCGTTTCTCTTTTTGCATTAAATCCGCAATTAACCTCAGAATGCTCTTTAAGCGCTAAAGCTACAGCCCTTACAATAAAATCATTATAAGAAAAAGAGACATCTCCCGTTTTTAACTGCTCACGGCACTCCATCATAGGCTCGGCATTGATCTGCACCGAAATATAAAAATGAGGGATTGTTTGCTTGGACGCTAACAACCGGCGGCCAATAGCTTTGCGCATCGGACTTAATTGTTCCTCCCATGTCCCCTTATTTTGCAAAGTGCTCAAATCTTTCAAATCACGGCTTAGGATGCGACCATGCGGTCCGCTTCCCTCTACCTGACTTAAATCAGTCCCCTGCTCTTTTGCTAATTGACGCGCTAAAGGAGATGCCGCTGTTCGAGAAATCCCTTTTGAAGATTTTGGAATCAGTTCTTCTATTTTTGGTTTTTCTATTCTTAGCCCTTCTTTTTTAGAAACGTTTTGAATACTTTCAGCTTTTACTTCCTGAACATCTTCCAAAAGCTCATTTTCCTGCGCACTCATCACAGCAAGCACGGCGTTTACCTGAGCGCTCTCTCCCTCTTTTACAAGAATACGCCTTAGCCACCCCTCATCCAATGCATTAAATTCCAGAGTCGCCTTATCACTTGCTACCTCTAAGAGTAGTTCACCGACAGAAACAAATTCCCCTTCCCTTTTATGCCATTTCACAATCTGCCCTTCTTCCATGGTGGGAGACAACTTTGGCATCGTCAATGTAAAAGACATAAATCCTTTTCCTATATTTTTTGGTTAAAAACTTCTTCAATAGCTGCTAAAATACGCTCAGCGTTGGGAAGGGTTTGAGCTTCAAGGACCTTAGAATAAGGCATAGGGGTCTCTTTTTGACACACACGCACCACAGGAGCATCCAGCTGATCAAAACAGTGCGTATTAATTTGAGCAATTAATTCCGCTGCAATGCCTGCAAAACTATGCCCCTCTTCTACTACGATGCAAAAATGTGTTTTAGAGACTGACTTGAAAATCATTTCTATATCTAATGGTTTGATGCTGCGCAAGTCAATCAATTCTACATCGATGCCTTTTTCTTCTAAAACCGGCAAAAGAGTTCTGCAAAGCTGAGCCATACGGCCATGACTAATTAAAGTGAGTGCATTCCCTTCCTTAACTAAAGAGGCCTTTCCAATAGGAATCAGATATTCACTTGTTGGAATCTCCATCTTATCGCCATAAGAAAGCTCCGATTCTAAAAAAATTACCGGATTATTATTGCGGATCGCTGTTTTAAGCAGCCCTTTAGCATCATAAGCATTACTAGGCGCTAGCACAATCAAACCCGGCAAATTTCCATACAAAGCCTCTACACAATGAGAATGCTGACTAGAGACTTGCATGGCTGCTCCATTAGGCCCGCGAAAAACTAAGGGCACATTAAAGCGCCCCCCCGACATATAATGAATTTTAGCTGCATTAGAAATAATTTGGTCAGCTGCGACAAAAGAAAAATTAAAACTCATAAATTCCACAATAGGGCGTAAGCCCGTCATCGCCGCGCCAATGGCCAAACCTACAAACGCGTTTTCACAAATAGGAGTGTCTACAACGCGTTCTGGTCCCCATTTATCCAATAATCCCTTAGTCACTTTATAAGCCCCATTATAGGCCCCCACCTCTTCTCCCAGGATAAATACATTCGGATCGCGCGCCATCTCTTCGTCCATTGCTTGACGCAACGCCTCTCTAAAATCGATCAATTGCATTTCATCACTCGGCATAAACGCCCTCCTCCAAAGTGGCAGGATCTGGCCAAGGACTATTCTCTGCATAAGCAATCGCATCTATTACTATTTGGTGATTTTCTTTGTTCATTAAGGCAAATTTCTCTTCATTCAAAATGCCATTTTCTATCAAATAGGCTTTGAGCAGCAAAATAGGATCTCTTTTTTTTATCTCTTCTAATTTCTCTCGGGTGCGGTAAAGGCCTGGATCTGAAATCGAATGTCCCTTAAAACGTTCAGTCATGCATTCTACTAAAATAGGACGTCTTGTATGCAAAATTTCTTGATAGATTTTTTCAAAAGCTGCATGGCAAGCAAGCAAGTCCATGCCATCGATGCTATAGCCGCTTATTCCATAAGCGGGGGCAACATCTTCAGCTATCCGTTTAAAACAGACTGCCTTTTCTACAGGCGTTCCCATTCCCCAGCGATTATTTTCAATGATGATCAAACAGGGCAAGCTCCACAAAGAAGCTAAATTTAAGGCTTCATGAAAGGCTCCTTGAGCAACAGCTCCCTCCCCTAAAAAACAGACAGCAATCTCTTCTTTTTTCTGATATTTGATGGAAAAAGCAGCGCCCATCGCAATGGGAATCTGTCCCCCCACAATTGCAAATCCACCTAGCAAACGCTCTGTATAGAGATGCATAGAGCCGCCTCTACCTTTTGCATTGCCATTGGCTCTGCCAAATAATTCGGCCATGATCTCCTTTGGGGTAACCCCTAGAAGTAAAGCTAAAGCGTGCACGCGATAAGTTGCGATATACCAATGATTTAGGCCTATTACATCAAGTAATGCTGTTTGAATTGCTTCTTGCCCTGTATAGGAATGAAAAAAACCGCCAATTTTCCCCTGAAAATAGGCAGCTTCTGCGCGCATTTCAAATTGACGGATCAGCACCATCTGACCCAGCAATGCAAGAAGTTTTTCAGGTTTTAGCGGCAACATCATGATTGTCCATTTCTTGCCACGTTAGCAAAAAAAAGAATTAACAGGATAGATTATAGCCAAACAACCAATAGACCTCTTTCGAAATTGGCTTTAATTGGAAAAATTGGTATTTTTTGAGCAGATTTATTGGTAAATTTTGAGGGCATATGCGAGCATATGGCCGAAAAATTTAACGAT
>CALBHK010000405.1 GCA_937894565.1 uncultured Chlamydiae bacterium | reverse complement strand
GATCGCGGACAAAGCACAAGCGGGACGCTTGTTTTGTGCTTTGCCGCGAGGCGCTTCGGGCACATTTGGTGACACAATGCGGCTTTTCTGAATAAATTAATGACACATGTGTCACAAAACGTCAGGTAAATTCCGCGTTGTACGAAATGTCTTGCCTGCCTAAGAGCGCGCACCATCCGTGGCGCGCGCCTTCGGAGATGATTATTCACGGCTGGCCGCATTACATAACCTGACGCGCATTTCGACTTAAATAGAAGCTATGAATCGCCAATTCTATTTCCTTTTTAGCCTAACAGCTAGATTTTTTGGGTATGGCTCCGCGGTGGCCAGCATGGCATTGCATTCTGGTGCCGCCACATTTGGTTTCATTTACGGCGTTTCAGTCGGGGTAAAACTCGAGAACCTAGATAAACTCTTGATCGTAGTTTCCATTTGCTCCATTGCAACGACTCTGATCCATGGCAGCTGGTTTGGCTGGTCGATACTGAGGATTCCTGCTATTGATCCAAACTTGCGATTTCTTAATTCTTGCATCAAGACTAAAATATTGCCAGAACTGCGTGCAGATATTTCAACGGAAGATTTAATTCGATTGCTAGATATTCTTGTAAAGCTCCCCCGAAAAAATGGACGAATAGGCGCTCTAATGGCCTCACTCATTACCATACCGTGTTTTGTGGTAATGGTCCAAAATGGTTCTCAACTATTCCAGCTTTCATTGGTTGGTGCTGTTGCCATCATGGCTCTCTTGCTGCATGGTTCGATTACGATGATACTCTCCGAACTCGCTGTCGCTCGCATGATTTCTTCCTGCAGAGAGGCTCTATTAAAAGAAAAACCTGATTTCAAAATGAGCGCTTCCAGTTCAATGAATGGCAAATTCTTGATTTTGGGCCAGGCTTTCTTAACGGCCATTGTGAGTCTCTTCGCAATGACATACTTTGCCCAAGGGAGTATTGGTGCAATTCTGGCAATTCTAGCTTATAGCATTATTCTGATGGCAACATTAGGATATTTGGTGCTATATCGCATTGGCACTTCACTTAGGGAGATACGTGAAGCTGCAACCCATCTTAGACAGGGAAAGAATGAACTAACATTTTCAAAAGCAATGGATTCAGAATTTGTTGATATTGCTGACGGCCTGAACAGTGCCACTCTCGCGATAAAAGATCACCAACAAAATCTGGAGAATCGAATTATCGCACGCACACAGGAATTAAGTGCAGAAAGAGATAAATCGGAGAAGCTACTGCTTAATATTCTACCTGCATCCATTGCTGACGAACTAAAACAGACCGGTGCAGCTAAACCTGTTAAGTTTGAATCGGTAACCGTAATATTTACAGATTTTGTAGGGTTCACCAAGATTGCCGAAAACCTAACACCTGAAGGCTTGATTGATGAATTGGATAAGTGCTTTTCCTATTTCGATTCTGTAACACAGAAATATAATCTGGAAAAACTCAAAACCATTGGCGATGCATTTATGTGTGCAGGTGGCATTCCCAATGCTAATCGAACGAACGCTATTGATGCTGCCCTAGCAGCATTGGAGATTCAGGCATTCATGAATCAAATGAAGTCCTTAAAAGAGCAATTAGGCTTTCCTTATTGGGAATTGAGATTAGGCATGCACAGTGGTGACCTTATTGCTGGCGTGATTGGCGAGAAAAAATTTGCATACGACGTTTGGGGTGATACGGTAAACACGGCTAGTCGCCTCGAGAGTAGTGGCACTCCGGGTGAAATAAATATCTCCGCAGCCGTTCATGATCAGATAAGATACTTTTTCCGGTGTGAGTACCGTGGAAAAGTCAAGGCTAAGAACAAAGGTGAAATAGACATGTATTATCTAAAAGGTCTCAAACGAAATTATTCCAAAAGCTCCGACGGTAGAGTGCCGAATGAGAAATTCTTGGAAATTTACAGGAAAATATCAAAAGGCGCAAGGATAAGAGCCAAAAGACCCGCTACTGCAACATCTTTCTAAATTCCCGCCTCCGCCATCCCTGGCTCCGGCGGGCCCATGGCAGGCAAGACACTTCGTACAACAAGATTTACAAGCTGCGCTCACTGCGGTGCCGTGGCTCCTCGCGTGCTCGGCCTCGGGCACCTGGACTGCCTCCTCGCGCGGCACAGAAGTGCATTTTGCGCTCGTCGGCAGGTGCCCTCGGCACATAAAGTGCCGCAAACGGGCTTTACAATCTGAAAAAGTGACACAGGCGTCACTTTACGTCTTGTAAATCCACCGTTGGCTGCCATTGGCGAAGATAATCTGAACTCAGGGGCCTGAAATGAGCTACAAAGACTTTCAACAAATTTGTGAGAATGGGCACCAAATTACGGACAGTATGTATTCCCATCCAGAAGATAACAAGAACTTCTGTCCGCAATGTGGGGCCAAAACAATCAGCAAATGTCCAAGTTGCCATGCCCGGATACCCGGACATGAATACCATGAAGGCGTATTTTTTCCATATCAGGCGGAAGTCCCTGAACATTGCGGCGAATGTGGCACCGCCTTCCCTTGGGTTGGGAAAAAACCGAACAATCAGCCTACAGCGCTGGACACTCTGGCGCTAATACTCGAGATTTTGCCACGATTTCATCTCATGGCAGCTGCCTTGAGGACGCGCCGGAAAGACCGAACGCCTCTGCTCATTAATGATGAATACGATGTGCAATATATTCTTTACGGTATCCTAAAGCTTATATTTCAAGATGTTAGAGTTGAAGAAGGAACGGAGAGCTTTGCGGGGAAGGCGTCCCGAATGGATTTTCTCCTTAGTGATGAACAAATTGTTATTGAAACCAAAATGACCCGAGAGGATTTGAGGGATAGAGAAATCGGTTCAGAACTAATTGAGGACATTGTTAGATACAGCAAACATGGTAAATGCAAAACCTTGATTTGCTTGGTTTATGACCCAGATCATAAAATTAAGAATCCTCCAGGACTCGAAAAAGATTTGTCAAAAATTTCGACGGAGATTCAGGTGCGAATCCTCATAGTACCAAAAGGGCTTTAGAATCGCCAACAGCAGCCAACAAAATTTACCTGCTGCGCTCGCTGCGGTGCCGTGGCTCCTCGCGTGC
>CALBHK010000404.1 GCA_937894565.1 uncultured Chlamydiae bacterium | reverse complement strand
CGAACGAAAATACCTTTTGGACTATTCAAAGCTTTTACTATGGCAATTGCACTGTAGACTACTGTCAGTTCGTTAAAGCCCCTCGCACCTATCGCTTCATCAAGGAAGCGCTTCTATTGGAAATAGATCTGGATAAAGAACAAATAGAGCTTAAAACAAAAGAACCCCTTATTCTCATTCAAAGCCTTTTGGATGTGATCTTAAAAGTCTCCCATAGCGACCTTAACAACTTTTTAGAAGACAACGATTTGGGAATGCTAGCTTATAACCAGAGCCGTTTTCATACATGTTCAAGGGAAGAAGAAGAGGAAGCTCTTACCAAACACATATTCTCAGATAATAAAGAAAATAACACGGCAAAGTTAGAAAAAATCCTTAAAACAACGCATAAAAAACACTCTAATAAAAATTTCTCTCTTTTAGTCTGCCTTCTACTTAACTCTCTTCGCATCTGCGCCCCCTATATTGATCAAGAACAGCTTATTCATGCGATGAAGCAGGAGCTTCTTTTCTCTGAAAAAAAATCCTACATCCATACGTTATGCGCGATGCTTTTGCAAAAAATCGACTTTGAAAAAATCAGCTCTGTGGTACAAGTGGTAGCCTTTGCTGCTCTACACCATAAAGTATCTATAGATAAGAAAAAAATCTGCCGGATCAACCATCGTGGAATCGAACATCTACGGATAGGAAATGAACACTCCATTCTACTCAAATGGGATATTCAAAAAGCTCTAAAAGTAGTTGAAGAGCACTTTAATTCCCTATCCCCTTTCTTTTCCTCCTGCCTTTTAAACTTAATCGAGCCTTTAAATCTTTCTGAGCATGAAATATCTTTTATTGCGGCACATGAGGCGGGGGCAGTTGAACTCGCCTTTAAAGAATTCACTCTATTGGATAAAAAATCCAAAGCCCTTTTAGGGAGAGTTTTTTCTAATCCAAGTATACCTCACGAACAAAAATTAATTTATTTATCTAAATCTTTCCCTAAGAAAAACAATGAACAAACAAAACTCCTTTTATCAGAACTTAATGCATCAGCAAAAGAAAAAATAAATCTACCTCCTCTTCCTAATTTTATTATAAGAAGCCTTCTCGATCTTGAAAACAAAGGGTCTTACCCAGATCTTATCTGCATGATACCCTTAGAAAAAATCCATTTCGTATGGGAAAAAGAATTCCAAAACATTAAAGAAAATCAGCACAAATTTCTCTTTTTTATCAACGCCATAGGATTTTATCACCAATTCAATATCAAAAATCAACTAGAGGCCATCACTCTATCCAACCCCTCTTGCAAAAACCCATCTTTTAAAATAAATTCAAACAGTTCTTATATACACACCCTGTGTGAAATGCTCTTAAGATCGACCGATTTGGAAAAAATAAGCTCTGCACTTCAAGTCGTTTTCTTTGCCTCTATTGAACCCTCCTCTACATCACCTACAAAACACCTATCTTCTCATGAGTTTGACGTGATCCAAATTGGAAAAGAGAATAGTGTTTTCTTAAAGTGCGATATAAAAAAAGCCATTCAAATCGTTGAAAAACACTTCGATTCCCTCTCCCATTTTATTCCTCTACTCCAAGAAAAAAAGGAGTTAACCTCCCTATCTGCAGATGAAATCCTATTTATTGCAGCACAAAAAGCTGGTGAATTTAAATACACTCTAAAAATATTTAGACGCACCAAAGGATCCTCAACTATTCTTAAGAACCTTTCAAACAATCCCAACATCCCTATAAAAGATAAAATTCTCTATTTATTAGACATCCTAAATACAAAAACCTCATCCGTTGATATCTCTTGGTTGCTATCTCATTTAAATCAATTTCTTGTGCATATAAAAAATCCTCCTCCCCTTAATTTGCAAGAATGGTGCATTCAGAATATTTGGAAAAACAAGAAAGAATATCCCCACATTCTTTCCCGCTTTTCTGGAGAAACCATTCAAAAACTATGCATCGAGGAATTTAAATTAATAAAGGATGCAAAAGATAAATTTATTTTTATTTGTGAAGAAATAGAATTTTATAAAAAATTTAACCTCAATATCGATCTAAGTTCCATTGCTGTGCCTTTATATCAAAAACTTATTAATCATTCTCTTTCTCAAAATGCAACCCAACTCCGAGGCCTCTTTAAAAGCCAGAAAGAGATTCAACATAAGATGCCCTTTCCCCTTGTAACCAAACCAAAAGAAAATGAAATAGCTTTAAAAAATAAAAATTTTGATGCTAAATCACTTAATTTGCTTCTCCAATCAAAAAAAGAAGATTTTTTTAAACAACACGATGAGCCTATAGCTCAACTATTCACTCATATTACTGAAAAATCTCTTCAGGAAATAAATTGGAAAAAATTGAAACAGCATCTAAAAAACCTCCCAAAAACAAAACTAGCCCTGGATAAAAAACTGCATGATCTTAGTCTTCAGGCAGCAAGTAGCTATCAAATTGAACTACTTCAATACCATTCCAATTCAAAAAAAACCCTTATCAGTACAGCTCTACGCTTAAAAAACAATCTAGTCTTCTCTAAACAGTGTTTCCAATTGATTTTACAAAGCAATACAACTAAACCTTTAAAAGAACAGGTGAACTTAAACGAACTTTTCTCTGCTTATACAGATGAAGATTCCCTTCTTTGGCTCTTGCAATACTTACCTCGCATTCTCTCTTGTTTTTCAATTAAGCAAGAAAATTTTTTAATCTTCTATAATCAACTCGGTTGCAAGCTCGCTCTTATTCTTAACCAACCTAAACATATCCAGACTGGCTTTCAATTACTTTTCTCACACAATATTTGGACTCCCTCACTAGCTGAAAGCTTTATCCTTCTTTACAATAAACTTGAACGTCAAGAACAAGCATTTAAAGAGCCTCAAGATAATTGCTATGAAAAACTGATTCAAAATATCCCTTCAATAGAACTTTTAGATAGCCTCATTCCTCTCTGCTTTTCAAATAATGAACCTCTCTGCTTCAATCCAAAAGCCTCTTATTTTATAGACCGCCTCATCTCTTTACTGGGAAAAGCTCCTAACCTTAGGAATAATCAACATTTTATTCTAATGCAAGAAACTTTAGTGGACTATCTTGATGATACATTTAACAATTTTCTCGAAAAGGGCACTAATCGAGAATCCTGGTCATCTTTTATTAATCAATGCTCTCATCTTTCTCCTCATCTACAAGAAGATTGGAAAGAAAAAACTGATCATCTAATTAGTGAAAGCATTCTTATCTCTGCTCTGCTTGAAAAAAATCTTAATTTTTTTAATAAACTCTGTGAGATGCATCTCAAAGGTAAAAACAACGACGGAAAGACTTATTTTTACTACCAATTATTTTGCTGTGTCACTTACTATATTAATAATCCAACGCAAACAGAAAGCTTTTTAATGGCCTATCAAGCCATTAATACAACGCCCTTTAAACACCCTCCTTCCACAAAAATCAAAAAATTCTCGCCTTGCGCATTTAAACACTTTAAACAAATAGAATCCGAAATCTTTGAGTGGCTTTACGGCTCTACAACAACTCTCCCCCCATCTGAATTTCAGAAAATTTTTTATCAAAGATTAAAAAACCTCTATTTAAACTTAAAAGATACGATCATCAACCTCATAGAAGCAGGAACTGATCCATCAGCCTGCTGTGACTTAGCTATTAATTGGACCCTCACTCAATTTAGATTTGAAGATAAAAGTCTTCTTCCTCAATTAAGGGAAATTACACAGGTTTTAGTAAAAAAAATAGACCCTTTGAAAATAAATGAACCGACTTATATAGCCTTTGTTCAGCTCATTTCGATGTCGAAAGTTTTCTTTCAACAACAAGTAAAGGAAGAGATTAAACAACTTCCTAATTTTGAAGATAAATTTCTCTCTCTGTTTGATTCTCAAAAAATAGATATATACAAATTCCAACTAATCAATGAAATTATTGCCATTCGAAATGAATTTTCACTCACATTTTTCTATGAATATATCCAAGAAAACATAGTCTCTATGGCTAAATTAACAAATGAGTGGAAAATACACCTGGAGCCTAATTGGACAGAAAACTGCAACAACAAGGCTTTAAAAGCTATGCATGCTATTTATAATTACGCGATACAAGCTTACTTGTTATCCCAGCATAATCAACTAAGCTATGCTCTTTCATTTGCTATTACTTCATTTGAAATGATGAGTGATTTTTTTAAAATTTATACAAAAAAAGAAATGTATCATGAAAATGAGAACATCTTCTTATTTCAACTACAACCCCTCATCAACTCTATTTATTTTCATTTACATAATACCTATAAACAACACTCAAAAGAAGACAAATATAAAAACATTCAAACTATCCTCTCTGCAGCCTATTACAAATGGTTAAGATTGCTCTTCACCTCTTTTGAAAGCGAACAGCGCTTGAACCTATTAGGTTATCCCTTTCACATCTATTTGCAAGACATCTCTTTCAAATTTATACTTCTTCTCCAATCGAAAAAAAACGATTTAGATGAAGCGGTATGGAAGAAATTAGTTCGCAATTGGTATCATTTGCCCAACTTGTTATTTATAAAAGATCAAAAAGAACACTACGAAAAGATTTATGAAAATTTCGATAGCATCCTTAAAAACAACAATATAGATAAAAAAGACATGTTATAATTTCCCGCGATAGCAGGGATGCAGGAAGAAGAATAACGGGATGGGCAGGCATACGCATCAGGCTAACTCTTGCAGCCCTTCAGGCTGCGATAC